>JALZUU010000713.1 GCA_023300665.1 Saprospiraceae bacterium
GCACGAGGTAAAATAGGTTCTGATAAGACCAGCTCAACGACTGTTTGATCTTCCGCATTATCATCATCGGGATGAATATATCGTAACTGACTAGAAAGATCTTCGCCGTTTTCGATTTTTATTTTATCAATATTAATCCACCCCCAATTTGCTTCAGTGGTCTGCTCCAAATCTGGAAACCGACCTGAACCTAAGCTCTCGCGATAGAAGGTAGATTCGGTATTTTTAAAAGCATTTAAATATAAATGAAAAGGAATGCTACGAATGGTATCATCGGATGGATTCTCCCAATAGATGGTTTGGGTGGCCTGTAATTGATGATGCTCGACATCTAACTTGACGGCAATATCATAACTAGCAGTTCGCTCAGATAGTGGTACTTCAAACCATATATCTTGTGCTACCAAAAACGACATCCCCGTTAACCACCAGATGATAATTACCCATACAATCGAATACCAACTCGCAAACCTTACCATACGAATAAGTTTGTTGTATTTGCCAAATTTTGCTTTTGAAGTTGCAATTGAGTTTGTATTTGAAATTATTATTTAAAACCAAGCACCACCATAATTTCCTCTTCCCGGCCATGGAATTGCGTATAAAATTGCGGCAAGTGCTAAAAGATATGGAATAAAAGCAGCTTTAAATTTTACTTTATCTCCAATTAGTTTTTTAGAACGAATATTACCAACAGTGATTAGGATAATCGCAACAATCATCCACGTCATATGTTGAGTCATAAAAAAGCGGGTTACTTCATTCATTCCTCCATCTCCTATTTTCATCTTAGGACTCATAAAAACCAATCCTATTCCAAGCAATAACATAATATGAGAAAAGATCATGGTAAAAAGATTAAGCTTTCGATCTTTGTCTGTAAAGGCTTTACCGGATTGCCATTTCATCCCATTATTGATAACGGCCAAAATGAGTAAAACAAGAACGATCCAGCGAAGGCCAGAATGACTGTGGAGTAGCATTGGATACATAGTAATGAGGGTTTTAGATTGAAAGGGAAAGATAAGGTATATTTTGGAAATATTTTTAGAAAGCTACTAGCTATTTGCCTTTAACTATTGGCTTTCTTCTACAGCATTGAAGCTATAATATCGAAAAGGCAATAAAGCGATTTAAGAATGTTGATAAATACTTAAATGATTTTTATATTTTTACAGTACGAAATTACTTTTAGGAATGGCCATTTTACTAAACTTTTCTTCCATTTCTTAGTACCAAATCTAATTAAACATGAAAAAAAGTATCTACGTTGCCGCGACAGGACAACACGTCGGAAAAACTACTTCTACCTTGGGCTTGACTGCTGCGCTTAGCAGTTTAAATCTTAAAGGCGTGGGTTATTGTAAACCCGTAGGACAAGAAGTAAAGGATTTTGAAAATTTAACAGTGGATAAAGATGCTTTTCTCTTTTCTAGAATTATGAATTTTGAGCTTTCGCAAAAAATTCACAGTCCAGTTATCTTAGGAAAAGGAGCAACTACTGATTATTTAGACGATCCCGCCAAATACCCTTATCGTAAAAATATTTTGGAAGCTGCCGATTTTTTGCATCAGCATAATGAAGTAGTTGTTTACGAAGGTACTGGACATCCCGGTGTGGGCAGTATTGTTAATCTCTCAAACGCTGAGGTCGCAAAACTCTTAGATGCAAAAGTAGTGATGGTCGTGGAAGGAGGCGTAGGTAACACGATTGATAAACTCAATATGTCGCTTGCCTTATTTCGCGAAAAAAAGGTGCCTATCATCGGTGTGATTGTCAATAAAGTCCTGCCTAAAAAAATGGAAAAAGTAGAACATTATGTTGGTAAAAAATTAGAACAGATGGGCATTCCACTCCTCGGTTTATTACCTTATGAAAAGCGGATGTCCTATCCTATTATGTATACCGTCAAGGAAGCTATCAATGGTAAGTGCAATTGTAATGAAAAAAAATTACTAAACAGAATTGAAAAAATCATTCCTGGCTCACTAGTATATGACGTAGAAAATATTCACAAACACAGCAATCAATTATTAGTCGTCAGTTATAAACGAGCCAATGAATCTATCCGAACCGTAGAGATGGTCGCTGCTAAAATGGGTAGAGAAACTTGTCCACTCGCAGGCATCATTCTTACCGGTGAAGGACGACTCAATCCTGGTCAGGGAGCGCATCCAACAGTCGATATGCAGTATATCAACAAACATCAAATTCCAGTTATTTCTACGAATCTCGACACGCTAGGCGCTTATACCAAAATCAATCAAATTGAAGTAAAAATCAATACGGATACGCCTTGGAAAGTTCGACGAGCAATTGAACTGATCAAAAATCACGTGGATTTAGAAAAGGTAATGGCTTCTTTTTAAAAAATACTATTAATGAAAAAACTATTACTTCCTACAATTGGTCTTTTATTTTTCTGTTACGCGTTTGTCAATATTTCAAAAAACACCAACTCCATGGATACTGCTAAAAATGTATTAGGTACAGAATTAAAATCTTGTTGTACCGATCCGATGACAGGCTATTATCGTGATGGAGTTTGTAATACAGGTCCAACCGATAACGGGCGCCACGTAGTCTGCGCAGAAATGACGCAGGAATTTTTAGATTTTACCAAGGCACAAGGTAATGACCTATGCACTCCTTTTCCTCAATATAATTTTCCAGGTTTAAAAGCAGGTGACCGTTGGTGTCTCTGTGCGGTTCGATGGAAAGAGGCGTATGAAGCAGGGAAGGCTCCGAAGGTTATTTTGGAATCTACGCATATAAAGGCACTGGACTATGTAAATATGGACGCGCTGCGCGAACTGGAAATTGCCAAGTGATTACTAATTAGAAAATGGAATATTGATTAAAAACTGTCACCTTCAATCAGAGCTAGGTATTTGCAACCAACTCAAAACCAGAAACTCAAAACCTCTCCCCTCCATGAAAAAGAAACTAACCTTTATTCTTACGCTGATCATCTTAAGCGTTACGATCTTATCTGCTCAAGTAAAAAAAGCACCTGAAATAAAAGAAGGCGACGGGCCTTATCCACAACTAATCATCCGAGGCATTATGCTGATCAATGGAAATGGTGCACCGCCGCGTGGCCCGATTGATATTGTAGTGGAGAATAATAAAATTACTAAAATTTCGGTCGTTGGAAATCCGGGCGTAGAGATTAATCCTGATCGACGACCAAAGCTAAAACCAGGTGGTAAAGAGCTCGATTGCAATGGGATGTTTTTACTACCTGGCTTTGTAGATATGCACGGACATATCGGTGGAAGATCTCAAGGTGCTGATGCTGAATATGTTTTTAAACTTTGGATGGGACATGGGATTACGACCATCCGTGACCCGTCTTGTGGAAATGGATTGGATTGGGTATTAGATCATAAAAAGAAAAGTGACGCCGGAACGATTACTGCTCCACGAATTCAGGCATATACAGTTTTTGGACAGGGCGAAGATGAAAGTATTAGTACGCCAGAAGCCGCGCGCGATTGGGTACGTAGAAACGCTGCCAAAGGATCAGATGGAATTAAATTTTTTGGGGCTGCTCCTAAAATTATGGCAGCAGCTTTAGACGAAAACAAAAAGATTGGTTTACGATCTGCTTGCCACCATGCACAGATGGATGTAGGCCGTTGGAATGTTTTAAAATCTGCTCGTGCAGGATTAACGACGATGGAACATTGGTATGGTTTACCGGAAGCATTGTTTATTGATCGGACGGTGCAGAACTATCCTGTTGATTATAATTATCAAAATGAACAACATCGTTTTAAAGAGGCTGGAAGATTGTGGACACAGGCTGCTCCACCCTATTCTGATCATTGGAATAAAGTAATGGACGAATTACTGGCGTTAGATTTTACGATCGATCCGACTTTTAATATTTATGAAGCTAGTAGAGATTTGATGCGGGCACGACGGGCAGAATGGCACGAGGAATATACGATTCCTTCACTATGGCAGTTTTATATGCCTAGTAAAATTTCGCATGGTTCCTATTGGCATTTTTGGGGAACTGAAGAAGAGGTGGATTGGAAAAAGAACTACCAACTTTGGATGACTTTTATTAATGAATATAAAAATAAAGGAGGTCGCGTTACCGCTGGATCTGACTCTGGTTTTATTTTTCAACTCTATGGTTTTGCTTACATCCGTGAATTAGAATTATTGCGTGAAGCTGGTTTTCATCCGCTTGAAGTAATTCGTTCCGCAACCTTAAACGGCGCCGAAGCTTTAGGAATGGATGATCAAATTGGATCAGTAGAAGTTGGAAAATTAGCAGACTTTGTCATTGTGGAAGAAAATCCATTAAGAAATCTAAAAGTACTTTATGGAACGGGTGCCATCAAACTCACCGAAGAAAATGAAATCGTCCGAGTCGGCGGTGTCAAATACACCATCAAAGACGGTATCATTTACGATGCTAAGAAACTTCTTGCTGACGTGCGGGAAATGGTTCGCGAAAGTAAATCGAGCGAAGGCGTAGAGATTAAGCAACCGGGAATGAAAAAATAAAAT
>JALZUU010000714.1 GCA_023300665.1 Saprospiraceae bacterium
CCAGCTAAAATTATCAGAAAGACAACCAGAGAGGCTAATTGTCTCTGGTCCACAAAGTAATATTGTGGTAGGTTCTACCATCGTACAACTTCCACCACCTTGAATCTGGTCTTCTTGTGGCGCGCGCATACTGGCAATCCACTGGGCATTTTCGCAAGTGTTTGCTTGGCCAGGGGTTGATCCTAAGCCGACCCAGTTAGCTACGTTTCTAAAATCATCACTAATTATATTTGTAAAGCCAAATTGTGGAGCAGCAGGGAGTAGTAAATTATCAGGACCTCCAGTGATTTGTACCGTAAAAGGACAGCCATTATTATCTGCCGTACCATATCCAAGACCATGTAAATAAGCACCGTTGGGTGTACGAAGTTGACAAGCATCTCCTTGGTTTCTTAATCGAATGGCTCCACCAAAGGCATTACCAGCAATAAATCCGTAAGGGTTGCCAACACTATAATTCGGGTTTCCATTATTTAGATTACAATCACGACTAAAACATGGATCTGCTGGTGTATTAGAACCAACAGGAGTAACGGGCGATGCTCCAGCAGCAGCTTCTTCAAAAAAACCAGGAGTACTTCCTGCAGGAATATTAATTAGATAATCACAAAAATCTGTATCTAGGATTTGACTATCGCCACCAAGTACGATTATTGTTCCTGCTGGTACTGCGGCCCATAAAGGGCTAAAAGTAAATCGGATAAATCCAGTTGCAATACCTACCCCAGATAGCGCCTCTGGCGTAGGGCAATTTACAAAGTCTCCATTATTATCATCAATGATAATTCCTTGAAGGTTGACTAGTTCACAAGGAGCACCGACGACGACCATTTCAATATATTCATTTCCACTAGGAGAAAATTCATTGATCATGAGTTGGCTAGACGAGACAGTAGGCATTGTCAGACCAATGAAAAGGGTAAGCACCAACAATTTTTGAGCACGAATAAATTGGCTAAATAAGCACGAATAAGCTCGTTTCATTTTTGTGTAAATTTTGGTTAAGTAAGTGATATCCTACTTGTGGGTTAAAAGCAACTAGTGAAATAGATTCACAGTTAGTTAGCTTGCGATTCAAACAAGAAACTGGGGATTAATTTACAAAAATAACGTGTATGGAAGGAAGAAGAGCAGTGTGTATATTACAGTTTTATTAATTTACTTGGTTAGTAATTTTTTTTAACTTCCTCCTGAGTCTCAAATTTACGGAAATTATCCCGTAATTGTAAGGCCTAATCGTGCCTATCTTCTCTTTAAAAAGGCTATTTTTGTTCTTTATTCAAAAAACGTACTATATTATGCAACGTAGTGAACAGGAAATAGTCCGCCGAGAGGCGATGCAAGCACTTCGAGATCTCGGAGTAGAACCTTATCCAGCAGCCGGATTTGTGGTGAATTTTTCTACCAATAACTTCAAAACGGCCAATTTTGATCAACTGTTGATCAAAGATTTAGCTAGCCTAGCCAAAGTTGGCGAAACAGGGGCTCAAAAGTTGATGGAATTATTCAAAGCAAAAAAATTTCGAACTGGTTCAATTAAAGAAGACGAAGCGTTTACCGCTTTGGGAATTAGCGATCCGGTAAGTTTTGATGCTTCATCAAATCGGGAACCGATGGAACTAGAAGCTTATATCAGTGGACTAAGGTCTGCTAATCTTGGTGCGTATGGTCCTGACAAATTACCTGAATTAAGAATTGCTGGAAGGTTTATGGGACAGCGTGGTCCTTTTGCTAAACTTCAAGATGCGGATGGTGTCATTCAGCTCTATATGCAAAAAGGTAAAATGGGGGCTACCGATGAAGAAAAAGAATTGACGGACAAAGTGGTAAAACTATTACATATTGGTGATTATATCGGAGTGGTCGGAGAACTCTTTGTTACACAAACTGGAGAGGTGACCATTAAAGTAAAAGAGCTGCATTTTTTAAGTAAAGCATTGCGAAATTTACCAATCGTAAAGCGTGACAAAGAAGGAAATATATACGATGCATTTACTGATCCAGAATTAAGATACCGACAGCGGTATGTTGATTTGGTCGTGAACCCACAAGTGCGAGAAGCTTTTGTGAAGCGAACTAAAATGTATAATTCTATTCGTAATTTTTTAAATGAAAAAGATTATCTAGAAGTAGAAACACCGATCCTTCAACCACTATACGGTGGTGCAGCAGCGAGACCATTTAAAACACATCATAACACCCTTGACATGACACTATATTTGCGGATTGCAAATGAGTTGTATCTAAAGAGGTTGATCGTGGGAGGTTTTGATGGAGTGTACGAGTTTTCTAAAGATTTTAGAAACGAAGGAATGAGCCGTTTTCATAATCCTGAATTTACGCAAATCGAACTATATGTCGCTTATAAAGATTATGAGTGGATGATGAACTTGGTAGAAGAAATGGTCGAGAAAGTAGCGATGGATGTAAACGGAACGACGAAGATTCAGGTTGGAGAAAATATGATAGATTTTAAACGTCCTTGGAAGCGATACACCATGTATGAAGCGATCGAACATTTTACAGGGATTGATATTTCAGCGATGAGTGAAAAGGAAATTTTTGCTACTGCGAAAAAACTACACGTGCCCGTAGATGAAACAATGGGTAAAGGAAAATTGATAGATGAGATTTTTGGTGAAAAATGTGAGGGCGAACTAATTCAACCGACTTTTATTACTGATTATCCAATTGAAATGTCTCCTTTGGCTAAGAAGCACCGAACCAAGCCTGGTCTAGTAGAACGCTTTGAAGCAATTTGTAATAAAAAAGAAATTTGTAATGCTTTCTCTGAATTGAATGATCCGATTGATCAGCGGGAACGTTTTGAAGCACAGCTTGAATTAGGAAAAAGAGGAGATGATGAAGCGATGGTACTAGATGAAGATTTTTTGCGTGCGCTTGAATATGGAATGCCACCAACGGCTGGACTAGGAATCGGAATGGATCGTTTGGCCATGATTATGACCAACTCAAATTCTATTCAGGATGTACTGTTTTTCCCACAGATGAAGCCAGAAGATCAAGATGGAGAAGAAAAAGATGGAGAAGAAAAGGAAGAGACTAAATAGAAGCGTGCAAACAAATTAGGATCATTGTTTGTCTATGGTTATGAATGGAGAATTTGATTACTTTTAGTATAAATTCTATTTGCTAAATAGTTTAGATTTACCAATACTTTTGTCCAAGTACTTAACATTTTTTATTCACTGTTTATTTAAAAATAAAATGATGAAAAAACGAGCTATTCAAATTTTACTAATGGCTATTACCTTTATTGGTTTTACCGCTTGTTCAACACAAACGGCAGAAGAAAAGCGTAAAGAAGAGCTTGCAGAGAGTGCAGGAGAATTAGCGGAATCTGCACAGGATCTTGTAGAACAACTTGGTTCAAACGCTGGAGGAACGGTCGCCGATGCGATGAAAGGATTGGAAGAGACGGTTAATAAAATCAAGTCAGATAAAGATTTAAAAGAGCCAGTAAATTTTCGTAATCTAAAAGAATTATTGCCAGAAGAATTGGCTGGAATGTCTCGGGAAAAGCACAGCGGAAAAACGACTGGAGCGATGGGCTTTAAAATTTCTATGGCGGAAGCTTCTTATCAAGATGGTGATCAAAAATTAGATGTGAATATTGTAGATGCTGGCGGAGTTGGAACCGCTTTGATGGGGAATGCCATGTGGTCTAAACTAGAAATTGATGAAGAATCTGATGACGGTTTTAAACGAACGATTGAAATTGATGGTAATAAGTCTTACCAAGAATGCAGCGATAATAACAAACGTTGTCAACTAGCAATGATGGTAAATGATCGTTTTGTTGTATCGCTTGAAGGTCGGAATATTGATATGGATCAGCTGATGCGAATTGCTAAAGATATGGATGTGAGCAAGCTGGAAAATTTATAAGGAGTCTCTACTGACTTTTTGGAAGTCGATCGTGAAAACAAAGCAACGAATCAGCGGTGTTTTCATCATAAATATATAAAATAAGGGTATGTTCTTTACTCAGATGTGGATGAAAAAAAATCTTAATCGGGTAGTGGACATACCCATACTCTTCAAATAATTTTATCGCTCTTCTTCCCGGAGGATGCTTAAATAATTTTAATGCCGTTGCGTCCGCAGGTAATGGCAAATCTTCGTACCCTTCTTCTGATAAAAATTGCCGCAACATTCCGTAGCTTTGCTCTAAACTAGAACCACCAAAAACGGTGCGGTATCGCCGACCATCACAGGTGCCACCTAAGTGGGTAGTGTTTTCTAAAGGGAAAACATCCCTGATTTTTTTTGCCTCAATAAGCTGCTCGGTAGGTATCATTATTTAGTATAGGTTCATTATTCAGTAATATCACCTCAAATATAAACTATTTGTTTTTAAAATTTAAATAATGCCAACTATTTTTTTTAAAATATGTCTAGGATTGATTTTTTTGATCGCTATGACTCAGTTTTCAATAGATCTTTCTTATCAAGAAGTAGCCATTCCAATCACTGGGCAAAGCCTAGCAGTATTGGTGGTAGCAGCCCTATCTGGCGTTAGAATAGGTAGTTTGACCATCGCGTTATATTTGCTTTTAGGAGGAATTGGACTGCCTATATTTGCTAATAGCGGATCTGGTTGGGAGACTTTTCTAAAAGGAAGTGGTGGATTTTTATATGGTTTTTTGGTAGCAGGAACCTTAACCGGTTGGTTGGCAAAACAGTGGGGAATTGCCAAACTATTAAAAAATATCGGAGTGATGACGATAGGAACTATCGTGATTTTATTATTTGGAATAGGTCATTTATCCCTGAAATATGGATTAGAAAAAGCATTAGAATATGGCTTTTATCCTTTCTGGCCAGGAGCCATTATAAAGATCATCATTGGGGCGATCATCCTTTCAGTATGGCATCGATTTTCAAGTAAGATTG
>JALZUU010000715.1 GCA_023300665.1 Saprospiraceae bacterium
TCATGCTTAGCAAAAAACCATTATTGGTCATCATGGAATTTAACTTAGTACTATCAGGCAACAGTATATCATTGGTAGTAATAAATTTTACTGACTCATCACCATTATCCGACGAATATTCGGTACAACTCAATCCGTGAATTTTCTCGCTAAGTTTTTTGCCTTCCCCGTACTCTTCGTTGATAATAATAATTCTACTAAGATCAGGCTCTTCTTCATTTATGATGAATGACTCGACGCCAGCAATAGTAGCAAAATTATATTCCTGATAAGTCTCCAAATCAATTACTACTCTCAGACCTTTGTCTATTAAATCCGGCGTACTAACGGACAAGCGGGTGGGAGTAAAATGAAATTTAATATCCGGTGTACTTTCCAGCTGTTTTATTACAGAAGAAATGATTCTTTTATCCGACGAATCTTTCGAAATTTTATACGAAATCAACCCATACTCAAACACCCCCTCCGTAAATTGCTGAGCATTCCCTATCGTACCAATCATCAATCCCAACCCCAATAATACATATTCGATACCTTTAAGCATAACTAAGTTTTATTTGTTTATGATTTATTCAAATACTAAAACAAAGTTACAATAAAAGGTAGATATATTACTGATTGGAAAAAGAGATTTAAACAGACCACAAGCGAAGAGCGCCCATCGTCAACCAAACACGTCAAAAGAGCATCTACGTAATACCAAGATAGAAGAGCGCCAATCGTCCGCCAATTGTTAGCCAAGAACACGTCAAAAGAAAGCCAATTGTCCGCCCATCGTTAGCCAAACACGCCAAAAGAGCATCGCATCCCCACATCCACACATCAAAAAATCCGCAAATCAATCCCTCCCATCCGGATCAAACTCAATAAACTCCTCCTCTTCTCCCAAATCAGGCTCAGGAATTTTCGGTTCTTTCGGCACAGGCTTTTTCTTTTTCTCAGGTTGCTTTTTCGGTTGTCCGGGAATCTTTATGTTCTCTTCTAAAAACTCTCCATTTTCTGTAAAGCCTTCGATGAATTCAGGATCATCGGAAGTCTCGTCTGTATCAGTTTCGTTTGGAGAACTATCTTCCCAATCCTTAGGTTCATCGATGGTGGCGATTTTTTTTCCGAAGGCTGCTTCTAGTTTCTTTTCAATATTTCGCTTTCTACGATCTGATTTAGAAAAATTCTGTTTCACACTTTTCTTATCTGACTTGGTTTTATATTTATCAATATTACCATAAACGCGATAGTATAAATTAAACCAACCTTTTCGTTTGGCTTTATGAGGACGTTTGTCTGGATTGTATTTTTTGAATTTTGAAAACAACACCTGACCAGCGTTGATCTTGATATTATAGTTAAAATTATTATCAAAACGATGCTCCCCACTTAAGGTCAAATTTAAAGCATTGGATTGCAAAAACATCGCTGGAATGTACAACCGACTTTTACGAATTTCAAAGAGGTTATGCAGCTTTGTAAACTTAATATGTTTTAGATCTTTTAATTTTACGTAAGTCGCAAAATCATAAAACATTTCAAAATTATATAATTCTCCATTTACAATATCTACATCTCCATAGACGCGCAAATCATCATAGAGAAAAGTTCCATCTGGTGCCCACTTAGCACTAAAGGCCATCTTTGCATTCATATCGCCTCGTACATGTCGGTACTGCATTACTTCCTGACCAAAATTTTCAGACTGTCGGAAGAACTCTTGTACATCTACTTGTTCACAAATAAATTTTCCTTCTAGATAAGGTCGATCTTTAAAAAACATTTTTCCATCTAATACAAAGCGACCATCCATCGCGTCGGTACTTCCTTTGAGACTCATTTCATTATTTTCAAATTCAATGACTCCTTTAAAGTTTTCTCCTACGATATAATTATGATTAAATTTTTTGACCTCCGCATTAAAAGAACCTTTTAATAATTTGGTAAATCTTTCTAATCGTAAATTCTCCTCGACATGAATGGAATCTATCACACTTCGAGAAACCACCGAACCTTCAATATCTGTTTTAGTCATTCTGATCAAACGATCTAGGTCTAGTGCATCCGCTTTTAAATTACTTTGAAAGATCAACTCTGCATGTTTGGTGTTTTCTAAATCCGCAAATAAAACGGGAAGGAAATTAACAAATTTACCATCTAACTCTAATTTGCTACCTGCTCCTTCAAACTCAATATCTTTTAAAATCATACTATTATCAATCAGCTTGACAATACCTTTGTCGATGATCAGTTTTTCCTTATTGACTTTTAATTCTGCATCGTCAAATTCCAGCACACCGGAGGTTTTAACGCGACCAATCCTGCTAGGACTAATCATATCATTATACTTCCCTTTGAGTCTAAAGTTTTTTATTTCAATTTCTCCATCTCCACTTTTGATAGCAGGATGATCCAACAATCCATGTACAGAGGCGAGTGGTAAAACACCATCTACGGTAAAATCAACATATGGATTATCGAGATTGGAAACCTTTAATTTTGATTGGATCAACTCTCGATTGAAATAGCCTTTAAAATCAGCAATCTCAAAAACAGATTTGGCCTTTTTACTATTATCAAATGCGGCAGTAAAATTGACATCCTTGAGCGAATGGCCGAGTTTTGGACCACTGATTCGCCCATCTGTCAATTTGAAATCAACCTTCATATCCGGTGTTTGCTTCTGATCGAGTACACCATCAATCGTAGCCGTAACTACAAATTTTCCAGAACTTTTAAAACCTTCTAAATAGTTTTGATATCCTTCTGGTAATAACTCGATCATGGTTTTTAAACTACTTTCTTTTGATACCAGATTTAAATCAAAATGAGTACCCTGCTTTTTAGTGGTAATCATCCCATCGACACTAAAACGATTTTCCTCAATTCCTATATCTACGTTTTGCAATTCATAGACACCGGTGGCAAGATTTACTTTTATCTCAGCATCATAATCTAAATTATTACC
>JALZUU010000716.1 GCA_023300665.1 Saprospiraceae bacterium
GGAAAACCTTCCGCTCCATCGGGACTAAAACAGCTCAAAGCCAAGGCTGGGCCTTCGGATGTTTTAATGATTTTCGTTTGCCAATTTTGTAAAGCCAATCCACGAGGACCACCGTGTAAATGATTGGGTGGATTATTGGTAGCAAGTCGATAGGTTTTTCCGGAAAGTTTAAATCGGCCTTTGGCAATTCGATTCGCATAACGACCGACGGTCGCACCAAAGTAAGGACTGTGCTTTAAATAGTTTTCTAGCTTTTGGTAACCAAGAACAATATTGATCAATTTTCCTTTTTTGTCCGGTGCCCAGAATTCGGTCAGAATTCCCCCGTAACTGATCACCTTTGCCGTTAATCCATTTTTATTTTTTAAAGTAAATAAATGGACAATTGTTCCATTCTTTAACTGACCGAATTTTTTCTTTCTGATAGACATTGATAAATCGTTTGTGTGTTTTTAGATAAAATAGAATCTGCCTCTAATATAAAAAGCATTTACCTTTTTACAGATAAATGCTTTTACTCTTTTTTTAAAAAGTTGTTTAATTTTCTTTATGCATCATCTTTTCTTTATCCATCATTTTTTCTCCTACCACCAATGTTAAGTTTAAATCAAATTCATCGTAGATCGTCTTGTCTCCTAAATTGTCAAAAAAGCTACCAGAACCATAACGTACATCAAAATCTGTACGATCGATTTTAATCGCTGCGGTAGCAGTTGCTCCTTTCATATCTTTTTTGATGATCGCATTAAATTTAATTGCTTCTGTAGATGCTTTAATCGTCAAGTTACCAGATACACGGTAATCGCCTTCCGCTCCACGACTTGTTATTTTATTAATATCAAAACGAGCAGTTGGAAATTTCTCCACACCAAAAAAATCAGCTGACTTCAAGTGACCTTCTAATTTTTCTTTACCTCTTCCCGCAGCTAAATCAGTACAAGTAAGTGAAGTCATATCTATTAGAAAAAATCCTCCCGTCAATACTTCATCTGTATAGGTTAGCTCCCCATCTTTAAGTTTTAGTGTCCCTTCGTGCGACCCTGTAACTTTATAACCTTTCCAGTTGATAATACTATTTTCTAAATTTGCTTTTAATGATTTAACAACTGGAGCATCTGTAAAAGACATTCCAATTAATAATGTGAGGGTCATCAATCCCATTAATTTTAATGATTTCATGAATAATTTATTTTGAATAATTTTAATAAATTAGCCTCGCATTTTATCCAATAAATTGCTTAGCTGTGTTGCTTCTTTTTCGGAGAGATTTTTTAAAACAGCTCCTAATTGATTATCTTTTTTTGCGATCTTTTCTAGTAACGCACCTCCTTTCTTCGTTAATGCAATATCTACCAATCGTTTATCTGATGGACAAGTTTGTTTACTTACCAAGTCCTTCTTTTCTAAGCGATCTACTACGCGTGACGCATCTGACATCTTATCGAGTAAACGCTCACGGATAGCCGCCGTAGAAATTGGTTCGCCTGCCCCTTTTACAATTCTCAAAACATTAAACTGCTTACGGGTTAAATCATAATGCTTAAAAAAACTACGGTGCTGATCATTTAACCAATTACTGGTAAAGATCAGATTCACCGCAGCTTTATGATAAGGGGTTTTAAAGGGGCGATTTTGTTTTATTGCTTTCTCAATTTTCATTGTGCAGGTTATTTAATGGTTAAACATTGATGTTGCAACATTGTTTAAATAAATTACACTATTTTAAATAAAAAATCGCTAACCAACTGATTTACAGTTAATTAGCGATTAATATTATTTTTAATAAAATTTTAATTTAAATCTTATCCAACTACATGTCCCACAAATTCAGCGTCATCATCAATCACTAGATCATCTTGACGTCGGAAACAAAGTCCTGCTGTCATACCCGTCCAAAAGATACTTGGCTGATAGCGATGTCCTTCTAAATCAAAGTTAAAAGGGGCTAATTCTTGATAGACAACTGGAAGGTCATCATAATCTCCTTCGGTTTGATAGGTTGGTTCTGGTTCACCATCATAAAAGGAAATATTTTCTCCCATTCTTCCGTAGATGGGTTTAGCCACATATTTATGATCCGGAAAATCTGTTGCTGAAAAAGTAGTTTTCAACAAGTAAGGATTATCAGGATACAAATCATAAGCATATTTTAGCAATGCTTTAGATTGTAATAACATGGTGTACGCTGGATTAAGTACCACTACTTTTCTATCAATGATTAATCGTTCTAAATCATCAAAAAGATTGGGTTCTTCGTAAGCGATAAAATCCCACGGAATAAATTTATACCAAAAATCATAACGAACAAAAGCACCATCGTCTTCTTCTAAAAAGATACCTTCTTCAGGAGAAAAAATAACGCGTTCTAAGATGGCCGATTCAACTTCTTCAAATCCAGCTTCGCGAGCTGCTTCTGCGACTACGTCCGCATTGATCCAATCCTCCTCATACCCTAAAGTTGAAATTAACAAAGTAGGATCTCGGTCTGGATGCTGATTGATGATTCGTCGAAACCGTTCGATCAGTTCTTCAATCAATGGATTGTAAGGACTACCTTCTAGCTTTTTTTCATCTTGCTTCCACTGTTGCTCTTGAATATAGGCCGTCTCTGCTAGTAAAGAGCAAGTATCTGCGTTAATTTCCAATAATTTGATAGGAACATTGTCCATCCCGCCCGAAAAATCGAAGCGACCGAGCAGATGCGTATCCATTTCATTGGCAATCGAATACTTTACTAAATCAATAGCATGCGGAGGAATTCCAAGTAGCTTCCATTCACCTTGCTCCACGGCATGTTCTGCCGCTTTTAACAAGATTCGGTAGCTTATCTCAGCAGCTTCTCGGAGTGCATCGACTTCTTTAGTCGACATCTGTAAGAAGTCGTTGGACAAGTATTCCTTATTTTCTCCAGTGGTCAACCATTCTAGCTCTAAATCCTTTAGAACTTGCTCATCAAGTGGCCGAACCGAAATAATGCGATTATCCACCATAAGAACGAGTAGATTTTCCAGAGCCATAACCTGATTTTCCGCTAGAAGGACGCGTACGTGTCACTCGATTAGCAGAGCTCTTCATTGTTTTACCAGCACCGTTGCTTGCTTTGCCATGTGCCGAAGCACTTGTGTAAGCACCTGCACGAGGCGCGATTCCGCCCATACGTCCTAACATGATAAATCCAAAGTATCCCATTCCAGCAGAACGTACTACAGAACGCTCACGACCAGAACCGTTGGCTTGCATCAGACGAGCTTCAGCTAACGTAAAAGTATCGCTAGTCATGTCCATATAGTTAGCAATGATTCGACTATCTGCCGTATCCGTTACTGTTTCTTCGTTTTCGATTTTAAATAAGTCTGCTTGTACTTCCTTTACGGTAGTGATCAATCCTTCTGTTGGGATTTCTACTTCTACTGTTTCAGTATCGCTACCACAACTGGTAAAAATAAGGCCAGATGCTAAAAAGATTAGCAAGAGTGCTGGAATAATCGTTTTAATTGCTGATGATTTCATAATTTTGTATTTTATTTTAGTTTATGAAGTTTATTATAGAACTAGCGACCAAGATAATCAACTCTAGAGTATTTTGTTTGTTTTTTGTTAAAAAATATTAATATGAAGGTGGGACCGTTAGAACGGATAGCTTTTTTTCTGGCGGTATTCATTGCTGGATTGTGTTCGCTGATTTATGAGTTGTTGATTAGTACGACCGCTTCTTATTTTTTAGGCGATAGTATTAAACAGTTTTCATTGACCATTGGTATTTATATGGCTGCAATGGGACTGGGCTCCTATTTAACTCGTTACTTACCAGATGATTTGCTGGGTTGGTTTGTAAAAATAGAGGTATTACTCGGTATTATTGGTGGATTGAGTGTTCCACTTTTATATTATGGGTTTGATCAGTTATCTGTTGATAGTTATCAATTCTTAACTTTAGGGATTACTTTCTTGATCGGTGTACTTACCGGATTTGAAATACCATTGTTGGTGAGAATTTTAAAAAC
>JALZUU010000717.1 GCA_023300665.1 Saprospiraceae bacterium
TCACAGTTCAATTTAAATTTAATGGCTGATTGTACCCCCAATGTTTATTGGGCAACGGTAGGAATGCAATTATTTCATATCATGGATACGGATTGTACCCAGCCATATCGAATTGCCATGACTTGCAAAGAAACACCACAGACTCAAATACACTGTCCAGGATCGTGCGAAGAAGGGATGAAATTTAAAGACTTTAGTATCACTAGAACCAGCTTTGGACAACCGGATAATAACTTAGATGGACTACCAGATGAAAACGATAATTTAGATATGGCTTTCATTAAAACAAAAAGAATAATGACCAGCGATACCTTTGAAACCACCTTTGTTGGTGAGGTAAAAACCTCTGCTTCTTTCCCTCAATGGAACTATGGGTATGCAACTTCAAATATTCCTTATGGAAATGAAATAGCTATTTTATCTGCTCGAATAAATATTCTTGATAAAAGTACGGGGCAAACTATTTCTTGTAACGAGGTTCCTTTTTCAGAAAGCCTTTCGGGTAGTATTAGGACGGTCGATTTTGATTTTAGTCCAAGTAGTTTAGCCAGTATGGGATGTTTTGATTTTACCAATTTTCAATTAGAAGATGAAGATGAAGTCGTCTTGATTGCTACGTATAAAATGACTGATAATATTGGAGGAAATGCAGAACAAGTGATGATCACGAATGACTTTTATGTCAGTGATACTCCAAATGGTACTCGTTTTCAATGTAATGATTGGAATGGAAATTTTACGGCTATCGGATATTTTTATACTACTTGGCAATCAGAACAATACAACGTAAAAACTTGTACAGAAACCATCTATCAAAATTACTATATGAGCATTGGAGATTGTTGCACCAATTATTCAGGAGGAAATATGTTTCCATATGAATTCAGAAATTGGTCCCACTTAGAAAAGGTTCGAATAGATATTCCTACGGGTTATTCTTTTGTAGATGGAACTATCAACCAATGGAGAACTAAAAATACAAATTCATCTATTTTAGAAACTGCTACGATTGCTCCCACTAGTATTGACAACACCAATCATATTTTTGATTTAGCACCTTATTATGTAGCAAATGGAGGTAATTTAAATTATTCAGATGATGGTTATAATGGTCAGGTGGCCATTGAGATAAAACCAGATTGCCAAATAAATCAAGCAGCCAATTTGCCTATTAATTATTTTTTTACGTTTCAAGAAAATATAGTACTAGGTGGTAATCAAACCCAAGAGTTTAGTAGTCAAACAGATTATATAAAATATTATAAAGCTAAACAAATTCCGTTTTCTCCCCTACCTACCCAAGAAGGAATTTCTTCCACCGTTACTTGGAATTTAACCATAAAAAATAGAAAAGCCAATGCCTCCAATGCTTGGTTTTATCTCGAAGATCCGAGTGGTAATATTATCGTCCAAGAAGTTATAAACAGACAAGACCAAAGTGTTTTAACACCCGTAAATGGCTTTTATCATTTAGGTGATTTAACAGAAGGAAAAAATCAAAAACTTCTAATCACCGCAACATATAATTCTTGTGATTTATCGACACTAGAAGTCAAGACAGGATCAGATTGTGATGGTTACCCAACCGATTTGGCCAATTATACCTGTGGTACTCAATCGCTCAATTTAGCTATTGCACCACAACCCTCTGAGCTTCAAGTAAGATGTGAAAGTCACACGAACCCAACGGATGAATGCAACAACAGCATTACCGTAGAGATTGAAATGTTAAGTTCAAAATTAGCTGCAGTAGAAGATTTATTTGTAAAAATGATTCCGCCTATTAGCCAAACAGTCAGTATTGAAAATGGAAGTACAGAAGTATTATATCCATTTTCAGAAAATTATTTTCCGATTATTGATCCAGTTTTACAGAATAATTTTTACACTATAACAGGTGCAGAAATGGATCCAACAATTGGCGAACAAGGTTTGATTGGCGTAACGGATATTACCGCAAATAAACTCCGTTTACGATTCAATATTTTATTAGATTTGGATTATAAACCTGGTGAAATTATCCATTTTGAAATAGGAGGAAAAAGACCTTGTGGAACCAGTCTGCCTACCCTTTCTTTAGCATACGACCCAAATGCGAGTTTTGAAAAGCCAGAAAATATTGGTTTGGAAGCCGTCAGTGATGCTTGGGCAACTGCTTGGGGTGATTATAATAACGATGGCTATGTAGATTTGTTGGTGACCAATTATGCTGCGGATATTCCAAATTTTTTATACCATAATAATGGAAATTCTACTTTCACCAAAGTAACCACCGGCGCAATTGGAACAGATCTAGCCAGCTCTTTGGCAGCCACTTGGGGAGATTATGATAATGACGGAGATTTAGATTTATATGTTGCTAACAATATTGGTTTCGAGAATTTTTTATATCGAAATGATGGGGGCAATTTTACAAGAATATTAAATGACCCCACGGTTCAAGACAAAGGATATGCGCATGGAGTAAGTTGGGTTGATTATGATAATGATGGATTTTTAGACTTATTTGTAGCAGATTATTTTTCTACAAAATTCAATAAACTGTTTCACAATAATGGAGATGGAACTTTTGCCAAAGCGAATGGCTCTGCTCCAACTTTAGAAGCAAATTTCTCTGTTAGTGGTAGCTGGGGAGATTATAATTCAGATGGATTGGTGGATCTTTTTGTCTCAAATACTTCTGGCAATAACAATAGTCTTTATAAAAATACTGGTAATGGAAATTTCTTAAAAATCAATACCGGAGCCATCGTAAATGATGGAGGAAATTCTGTAGGAGCCAGTTGGGGAGATTATGACAATGATGGGCATCTAGATTTATTTGTAGCCAACTCAGGTAATCAAAACAACTTCCTTTACCGAAATAATGGAGACGAATCTTTTACAAAAATCAATACTGGAATCATCGTAAATGATGGAGGACATTCCCACGGAAGTGCTTGGGGAGATTATGACAATGATGGGGATCTGGATTTATTTGTCAGCAATGACCAAAATCAAAACAATGCATTATATGCTAATAATAGCGATGGCAGTTTTACTTTTATTACCAATGATCTTACCCAAGATGGTGGGCAATCTTTTGGGGCTGCTTGGGCGGATTATGATAATGATGGAGACCTTGATTTATTTACGGCCAACCACCAATTAAACAAGAATTTTATTTACCAAAACAGTAGAGGAAAATGTCAAAATAAAGCTTGTGTTAGTTTAATCGGTACCAATTCAAACTATGCTGCTATTGGAACTAAAATTCGAGTAAAAGCAAATATCTATGGAAAAGACATTTGGCAGATGAGAGAATTGTCCGGTCAAACTGGAGGAGGAATCGGTGGTCAAAATGAGCTAAAAACTATTATTGGTTTAGGAGATGCTACGATCATCGACTCTATGATTATTGAATGGAATTCTGGTTATCGTCAAGTACTGACGAATCAGATACCTGAAGAATGTTTTACCATTACGGAAGAACAAGGCAGTGAAATTTGTGGTGTTGCTTATTATGATAAAAATAAAAATTGCACACAAGACTCTAGCGAAATAGGAATTCCTAATATGAAAATAGTACTTCAACCTGGGAATCTTACTACGGTTACAGATTCCAATGGAATGTATAGTTTACTAGCAGCTACTGGAGATTACACCCTTACTCAAAAAACCGACGAAACACAATGGAATTCAAGTTGTACAAGTACCTTCAACGTATCTGTTACTGATATTGGCAACAAATATTGTGGATATAATTTTGCAGATACAGCAGCTTGTCAATTGCCTGATCTAGGAGTAGAAATTTCTTCAACAGCACACCG
>JALZUU010000718.1 GCA_023300665.1 Saprospiraceae bacterium
ATATAATCGTAATAATCTCGTTGCGCGGATACGGAGCAGCAAACGAGCAACAACAGGGTTAAAATGATATAAAAACGGTGTTTATCCATAGGGCAAAGGTAGCTTTTTTAGGAATTCTAGGTGGTTGGGGAAATGTTAAGATGTGGTTGGGTGGAAAATCAATATTCAATTGACATGGTCCTTTTGACAAAACTGCTTTTAATAAATACTGCGATCCCGCTGGGATCGGGCTTTGCGCTCATTTCCTAGGCTAACATACTTTGATCCCGCTGGGGCTGGGATCATTCCTATCATCCTAACTTACTAGTAATCAGATGATTTAGGGTTCATAGCTTGGCTAAACCTTATTATTTAGTTTCTTTTTATTTAAAAAAATAGAGGGGACACTCCGCACCGCGTATTGAGGGGTTTTCTATCAAAAAAATAAAAGATATAGAGAGCATTGATTACTGGAAGAATATGGAATTAATCATTTTATGGTAATTTATACTAAACTTGCACTTATTTGTTTAAATTTGCGATTGACTATGTATATGTAATAAAGCAGAACCATTTCTGCCACAAACCGCGAGAGAGCTCACTAAACGCGACACCGCAATGATTCAACGACTGTTAATCAATAATTACGCGCTCATTGACGAGCTCGAAATCGACTTTTCGGAGGGACTCACCATTATCACCGGAGAAACCGGAGCTGGTAAGTCTATTCTTCTAGGGGCTTTGGGCCTCATCATGGGTAACCGAGCCGATACCAAGGTTTTTTATCACACCGATAAAAAGTGTATCGTAGAAGGTTTTTTCGAAATCTCCCGTTACGGACTAAAAGATTTTTTTGACGAAAAAGACATTGATTACGATGATGAAATCGTGATCCGTCGAGAATTGACTCCCTCAGGTAAGTCTCGGTCTTTTGTCAACGATACGCCCGTCAAACTAAAAACGCTCGGTCAACTCACCGCCGCCATTATCGATCTCCACCAACAATTTGATACGCTTGATATTCACAACGTCTCTTTTCAGATGCGTATGATGGATGCATTGGCAGGTAATTATCCGGCACTGGAGATTTATCAAAAAGAGTTTTCTACTTACCAAAAAAATAAGCGACAACTCGGTAACTTAATTGATCGTAATCAATCGGCTACCACAGAGATTGACTTCTTAAATTTTCAACTACAGGAATTTAACGGCGCTGAATTAATCGCTGGTGAAGATAAAAAGATGGCTTCAGAATTGGCTCGATTGACCAATGCAGAGGATATCAAAAAGACATTGAGTCAGGCTTATCGGATGATGAACGATGACGAACAATCTGTGATCGACCAACTAGAAAAAGTCAGCCTTGCTCTGGGCGAGGTCAAAGACTTCCATCCGGATGTTGCTAAAATATATGATCGATACGAAGGGATTCTCACGGAACTCCGAGACATTTCTTCTGATTTTGAAAAAGTAGCAGACGATACTGAATACGACGAAGAAAAAATTCAAGAATTACAAGAACGCTTGGATTTGATCTATAAATTACAAAACAAGCATCGTGTAAAATCTGTCGTTGATTTACTTAGTATTCAAACTAATCTACAAAATCAATTAAAAGGGTTTGGGGATTTATCAGAAGATATTGAGCGACTACAAAAAGAAATTGCCAAACAGGAAATTTCTTTACAAAAAAGAGCGGCTGCTTTGCGCAAAAAACGAATGTCTGTTACGGCTGGATTTGAGAAAAAAGTAGATGCGATGCTTACGCAATTGTCGATGCCTCATGCGCGGTTACAGGTTGAAGTTCGAGAGTTAGATCAACTCAATAGTACGGGAATCGACGAAGTGAATTTCTTGTTTGCTTCTAATAAAGGCAGTAAGTTTTTACCTTTAAAAAATGTCGCTTCAGGTGGTGAATTATCTCGTTTGACTTTATGTACTAAATCTTTGGTAGCAGATGCGATTCCGTTACCGACTTTGATTTTTGATGAGATTGATACGGGAATTTCTGGAGAGGTGGCTTTGCGAATGGGTAAGATATTACAAGAGCTTTCTGGAAGACATCAGGTGGTGAGTATTACGCATAGTCCACAGATTGCGGTCAAAGCAGATACGCATTATTTTGTTTATAAAAAAGAAATGAAGGATCGAACGATGACGCGGATCAAGGCCCTCACGATGGAAGAACGAATTAGAGCGGTTGCGACGATGTTGAGCGGTAACCCACCTTCGGATTCGGCGATTGAGAATGCGAAGGAGTTGTTGTTGGCGACTTAGGTTATAGAGAGGGGTTTGTTAAATAGGTTTTTCTCGCGGAGACGCAGAGAACGCAGAGACACTCGATCTTGTAACGTGTATATCTTTTGACGTATAAATTTCCACAAGGAAATAACAATATATTTTTTAATTTAAACGGCTTTAAAATTTACTAGCCAATAGTCTTTTTAACATGAATTTACTAGAAGGAAAACGTGGGGTCATTTTTGGCGCCTTAGATGAAAAATCAATTGCTTGGAAGATTGCTGAAAAATGTGTCGAGCAAGGAGCAAAAATCACTCTAACCAATGCACCAGTAGCTCTAAGAATGGGCAAGATTCAAACGCTTGGAGAAAAATTAAATGCGGAAGTGATTGCAGCGGATGCAACCAGTATCGAAGATTTGGAAGCGCTATTTACCAAGTCACAAGAAATTTTGGGTGGCAAGCTGGACTTTGTCCTCCACTCTATTGGGATGTCTATTAACGTTCGTAAAAAGCGTCCTTATACAGATATTAAATATGAGTGGATGCAGAAGACTTTTGATATTTCTGCGATCTCTTTTCATAAAACAATGCAGACTTTATATAAGATGGATGCCATGAAAGACTGGGGTTCGATCTTAGCCTTAACGTATATTGCTGCGCAGCGTACCTTCCCTGATTATAGTGAAATGGCGGAATCAAAAGCCTTGCTAGAATCTTTTGCGCGTAGTTTTGGTTTCCACTTTGGAAAAGCTAAAAATGTACGAGTCAATACGGTTTCTCAATCCCCAACGATGACGACTGCGGGTAGTGGTGTAAGTGGATTTGATGAATTTTTTAGTTATGCCGATAAGATGTCTCCATTGGGAAATGCCTCGACTGAAGCTTGTGCAGATTTTTGCGTTGCGATGTTCTCTGATTTAACTAGATCTGTTACGATGCAGAATCTTTACCATGATGGTGGTTTTTCTAGTATGGGTATGAATCCGGATGTTTTAGGAGCTTAGGGGATATTAATGAATAATGAGATAATGAATAATGGCACTTTTTACGTGTTCTCTTTAAATATCGAATATTAATTTACCCTAAAGCTTATTTAGCGATGGATATTTTTCATTAAAAATTCAACATTCATTATTTCACTCTGTCAGTCAGGTTGCAAAAACATGAGATGATTTTAGTTAACTTGCAGGTAGAGGAATCACTCATAAAAATCTGTTTTGACAATGCTCAACTTTTCTTGTCCTGTTACTAAAGGTTAAAAGTAGAAAAGTTAAAAATCACCTGTTTATACTTCATAATTTTAAATTAAATATTGTGCGAATAATTCTTTTTTTACTTTTTGGTCTTCCTTTATTTTTAAAGGCGCAGCCGACAGAATTAAATTTATTAGGAACTTGGAGTGATCCAACTTTGCCTCCAAGTGCAGCTTGGAACGGTCCTTATAACGAAATCTGGGGATTGGTGGTCAACGACCATGAAATTGCAGTTATTGGTTCTACCATGGGTACACACTTTATTGATGTAACGGACCCTACCAATCCAATTGAGTTAACAGATGCATTTGTACAAGGTGCGACTTTTGGACCAGCACTGGTCCATCGAGATTTTCATGATTATCAAGGTTTTTTGTATATCGTAGCAGACGAAGACAATAATAGTACCTTGCAAATTGTAGATATCCGTAACCTACCTGAATCAACTACAGTCGTTTCAGACAATAGTGATCTTTTTATTCGTTCGCATAATGTTTTTGTAGATTCTACGCAAGCGCGATTGTATGCTTGTGGAATTCGCCGCGCTACAGGTCGAGATGCCATGTCGATTTATGATATTTCTGACCCTATCAATCCAATTGAATTAGGCGTATATAATAATGTTGAAAATGTAGAAATTCCATATGTACATGATATCTTTGTTCGAGATCATATTGCTTATTTGAATAGTGGTAATGACGGATTTTTCGTAATAGACTTTACCGATCCCGCGGATCCAGTGCTACTAGGTACCATGAATGATTATGTACAAGCAGGTTATAATCACTCTGGTTGGTTAGATCATCAAGGGCATTATTATTTTTTAGCAGATGAAAATCATGGCCTCGACTTAAAGGTAGTAGATGTTTGTGAGCCAGATGATCTTGAGGTGGTCCAAACGTTTGGGACTGATTCAGACTTTGAAGGTAGTATCCCTCATAATGTATTGATCGACTGTAATATTTTGTATGCTTCTTGGTATTATGAAGGGATGCAGATGTTTGATATTTCAGATCCAACCAATCCTGTACGTATTGGTTTCTATGATACTTTTGATGGACCAGATATAAATTCTTTTGCGGGTAATTGGGGTGTTTATCCTTATTTACCTTCTGGAAATATTCTAGCCTCGGATATGCAAAGTGGACTTTTTATTTTAGAAAATATCGTTACCCCAGATTGTGATGCATACACGGCAACGTCTTGTGAGAATGCTGTTCCAGTAGAAGAACTTTACCAACCCGTGAAGGCCTTAAAAGTTTATCCTCAACCAGTAAGAGATCAGTTGACGATTGACTTCTTTTTGGAAGAACCGACTGCCAATCTAAATTTATCTTTAACAGATATAAGTGGTCGACAAGTAATGGCTTGGAATGACTTTTCTGTATTTACAGGTGAAAATAAATTTGACTTAGACATACCAAATAGTTTAAATAACGGTTTTTATATTATGGTCATTGAAAATGAAGATGATACTGTAAGAATTACGAGAAAAGTAGTTGTACAACGGTAGAGAAGTGATAGAAAAATGGGGACTGTTTCACTAATTGTGTCATTTGGCATCCCGCGTCCCGACAGTACCGCCGGGAAAGGCCATCTCGCAGACACGCTTTAACAAAACAGCCTCGAAAAATGACTGATAAAATTTACTTATTTTTGGAGATTTATCATCCGGATTAATGCGTTTATTTAAACAGTTATTTTTATCGTTCTTGCTATTCTTTTTTCTTACTCCAGTTTTCGGACAATTCGGACAAGGACAAGGAGGGTTTGGTGGTAGTACAGGTGGTCAATCAGGAGGCAGTACGCAAGGAGCGTTTGTGGAATTGATCGATACTTTTGGTGTTTACACTTTCTTGGTAGATAATCCAACCGAAGAAACTCTTTTTTCAGATACCCTACTCCGCCATTTTCAACAATACGATCCAGTAAGAAACCGAGATTATGAATATGCGCACCTCGGCAATCCAGGTTCTCCGGCTCGTCCGCTTTTTTTTCAACCTGCTTTTAGAAAAGGTTTTGATATTGGCTTCCATCAATTTGATTTATATCGTGTTGACAAAAAGAGTATTCCCTATTATCGACTCCAAAATCCATTTACCCGAGCCTATTATTCTCAAAACACGAAAGATAATTTAAACTTTAAAGGAGAATATAGTCGCAATTTTGCGGACGGTATCAATGTTTCTATTTTTGCTTTACGAAGTAATCATTTAGGACAATTTAGAAACCAACGTGCTAGAAATACAGCATTCGCTAACAACTGGTGGTACCACGATAAAAAAGGAAAATACGATGGCTTTTTCGCGATCACCTCCAATTCAAATTTACATGAAGATAATGGAGGGATTGAACCGCTACAAGATACAGTTGCCATCGAAAATCCAATCACGCTTACCGTTAATGTTGAAAATGGTGCCGTCACCAAGCATACTCAACGGTCGTTTTCCTACACGCATTATTACAAATTGATTGGAGCTGTTCCCACCGCCCCTACTCAACCTGACTTACCAAATCAACAGCAAGGCCGACCTCCACATACGATGCCTCCTTCTAGCTTAACGCCTAAGGATAGTTTGATGCTAGATTCTTTGATGGAACACCCAACACCACTTGTCTCTGAAAAAGATACCACGAATACGGATACGCTGATTACAAAAGACTCACAAGTCCTTCCGACCATACTCCCAGATTCTTTGGTTCATAAAATAAATCCATCTGATTCTATTGTCCCCATTCTAACACCAATTTTAAAAGATACTTTAGCTCAAGATTCTATTCAAAAAAATCTAGATCCAAGACCAATGGATTTAAGACCAGATAGTGGTTTTACTAGAGATAGTTTAGGAATCTATACGCCCAATAGTTTTCCACCAAAAGCTCCGGTCATACCTGCTGGACCTCCCAAACGTGCAATAACGCTTGGTCATCAACTTGCTTATCACTCGGATCGCTACCTTTTTTCTGATACTGATCCAGATACTTCTTTTTATGGTGAAAAATTTGCTACACACCAAAGAGGCCTTCGTAATTATATCCGGCATCAAAAAATTGAAAATGATTTTCGAATCAGTACTTATAAATTACGGGATAACAATAATAAAATTAGAAAACAAAATGATTTACTGGAAGCAGGGCTGACGCATACGATACATTTTCTAAATCAAGAAAGTGAGAAATCGACCATCAATAATTTATTTTTACATGGACGTTTTAATTTCAATCCTAAAGATCGATTAAAAATCAATACTTATTTTCATTATGGATTATTAGCAAATATTGGCGACTACCGAGTAAATGGAACCTTGGAATATAACCTACCTAACTTGGGTAGTTTGGAGGTCGGTCTCATGCAGCAAGCGTATTCTACTAGTTTAATAGCTGATCGATTAATTCTCTCAGAAACGGTGGTTTGGGATAATGATTTTAATAAAATTTTTGAAACGAATTTAAAAGGAACACTACGGGTTCCTAGATTTGAGCTAGAGATTTCTGGACAGTTTCATTTAATTAATAATTATCAATATTACGGGACAGATGGAACACCTCAACAAACGGGAACAGCCATCACGGTAGGGCAATTAATGGTCAAGAAACATTTTAAATTTTGGAAATTCCATTTAGACAATACGATCATTTTACAGCAGACCAGTAATTCTGTTTTAAGATTACCTCAATTACTAACAAAACAATCTTTTTATTTTGCAGGATTTTTAATAAAAAAAGCACTCTTTTCGCATGTTGGAGTAGATTTCCGAATAAATGATGATTTTATTGGAGATGCCTATTTTGCGCCTACCGGACAATTCCAACTCCAAAACCAACAGGTTCTTCGTGCTTATCCTTTGTTAGATGTTTTTGTAGATTTTAAAGTAAAAGAGTTTCGCTTTTTTGCAAAATATGAGAACATTGGTCAAACTTGGAATCCAGTTATTTCTTATCAAACTTATTTACATCCAGAACGGTTTAGCGCATTTCGATTTGGGGTGAGTTGGCGATTTTTAAATTAGAAGGCCAATTAAAATCTAATAATCAGATCATGTTTTCCTCTAACTTCACTCCTACGACACCAAGTTTATAACTCCCTCTTAAATAATAATGATAAACACTATTTCCCCAAATAGATCATATTGACTTTGCTTACTTGTCCAGAATACAAAAATCTGATTTGCAAAAGTGGTAAGATTATTATTTTACTGGCTTTTTATCCCAATGAAGGAAAGATATTTGTCCTATCTTAAAAAAGTTTTCATTATTTTCGCCAAAAAACTACTAGAAATGAAAAAAATGAGATTCCTATTAATAACTTTTATTTTAACGCTATCAAACGCTATTTATTCACAAAATTATCTAGACTCAAACCCTGAATGGACTGAACTTATAAGTTCTTGTTTTTTCCTTGAATGTACTTTTGAAGAATATACCATTAGATTGGATGGAAACACTGTAATCAATAATATTACCTATTATAAAACAAAAAAAGAAGGTTTAATTAGAGTTGAGAATCTGGGTACAATAATATCAGAAACTCCAATTGAAGAATATCTTGACCCTATTCGAGAAGAACAAGGCAGATTTTACATTTACAATTCAACCACTAATCAAGATGAACTTTTACATAATTTTAATCTTCAAATGGGAAGTGTAGGAGCTTCCTCCTCTTCTTGCAATAGCAACCCCCAAATTGTAACAAGTGTGGATAGTATATCAAACGGAACAGAAATTAGAAAGAAATTTACTTTTTCTAATGAACCTTTTGCCCCCTCTTTATATGAAGGAATAGGATCAGATAAGGGATTGTTTACACAACCCTGCGCAGGAACACAAGCAATTGAGAGTGGAAGTAAAATATTGTGTTATTCAAATGATAATGGGACGTTCGTGATCGATTCTTTTTTTTCTGATTGTACATTATTAATAACTTCT
The DNA here is from genome assembly GCA_023300665.1 of Saprospiraceae bacterium. Classification (GTDB taxonomy): domain Bacteria; phylum Bacteroidota; class Bacteroidia; order Chitinophagales; family Saprospiraceae; genus JALZUU01. The sequence goes on from JALZUU010000718.1 coordinate 8,402, forward strand.
CTCGATACTGAAACCGAAATCAGATCTAACTTTGAAGTTTATCCAACTCCTTTTAGTGAAAAAATATTCATCAAAAACAAAAGCGAAAATTCGTTTCCAGTAAAAATAAAAGTAGTCAATCTCCACGGAAAAACAATTTTGTCAAACCAGTTTTTGAATACAGAAACTCTAATTGAATTGCCCACCCACCAGTTAACTTCTGGCATGTATATTCTAATTATAGAAACTGAAGGTAAATTTTACTCTTCCAAAATTATGAAATTGTAAAACAACAATAATCGCATACTAAAAGATCAGGATAAAGGGAGACCTTTATCCTGATCTAAACTTAATATTATAACAATTATTCTTATCTCATTATATGCCTTAATCTTTAACATTTAAAAAATAATATTCATCGCTATATTGTTTCCACCTTTTAAATTATTTTACTACCTTCACTAAAATTAATAGATACCCGTCTAAAAGGCACAGATAAAAACTCATGTGTCAAACTGCCCAATTCGTCGGTTACGCTAAAAAAACATAACCTATGAAATTTTTCAATTTTTTAATTTGTTTCTTTTTTTTTACTACTCTAGTATTTTCTCAAAATAAAGAATACAATTTCCAAACAGGGTTTTATTCAGAACCTTCCATCATAAAAGTAACGGAATCTAATAAAATCATTATTGGGTTCAGTTATAGAAACGATATCTTTCGCGACAATTTTTTAAAGTTGATCGTAATGTCTGAATTAGGAGAAATCCTTTGGGAGTATGATGACTTAGCACCCCAAGGAATAATTGGAGAAATAATTCTACTAGAAGATCAAACCTTTTATGTAACCGGACGAGGACAAAATGCTTGCGACTGGGGAGGCGGAGGTTTTCTTTATAAATTTGATGAAATTGGAAATGTATTATTAAGTTCTACTTTCGATGATCAGATTTTAAACACAACAGCTACCGATACATTTCCCAATGGAGATCTTATTTTAATAAATCGAAATTCACTCCAAAGAAGAACCCCGCTTAATGAATTAATATGGGAAGAATACTTCGAGGACTCCTACCAAGTTAAAAACTTTTCTGATATTATAACCGTTGGAGATGACTTTTATATAACTGGAGAGCCACAGGAAGGAGAAGACTGTGATTTAACTTATGTTACAACTGACTTTGGCTTACCTGTATATGACGAGTGTCGTTTTTCCACTACTGTCTCGTCTGATACTTTAATTAAGATATTATATACTGGATTTAATGAGACTTATCATTTTATCAGTGGAATTCGATATTATATAGGTTACGATGCTTACATACAAGGAGGTAGTAGTGTTTTTGAAAATTCAAATTTCACAAGACTTAGAGCTGCTTCAAATTATATTTATATCCTTGATGCTAAACAAAAAAGAATTATTCGGTTCCTCAATGAAGCACCAACCAGTTTTCCGATTCTCCCTGTTGATATACTAGATTTGAATTTATCTGAGAATGATGTTCCGATTGATTTTTCGATAACCAATGATGAAAAAATAATGGTACTCGGAAAAGAAAGATCTACGCATAAATTATTTCAGGATACTTTCGCAGATAGCTTAAGTCAAAGTGCTACTTTTATTAAAGAATATACTTTTAATGAATCGAATGATTTTCTAAACTATGATGCTGGAGTTTCAAGTATTAGAAGTGAGGGAAATCTTATTATTTCTACCGCATCTTGCAATAATTTTGGTTGCAATGATTTGGTGGACATCCAGTATGAGGATCTTTATGTAACCATCTTTAATCATGGTGATCATGTAATCAATTCGATACATTTAAATGCCAACTATCCTTCTTGTGAAAACTGTGACGGAATCTGTCATAGGTCACAAACCTTTACTAAGTTTTATGATAATTTGAATTTAGCACCACAACAAATGGTCGAGCTTTCCTTTGGAGACCTTTTCATAAAAGGACAAAATGAAACGGACCTCCATGAAGTTTGCTTTTGGACTTCTGTTCCAGAAAACAAAACAGATAAAGATCAAACAAACGATTTATCTTGCGAGGTATTTAATCTAGCAACCCCTGTTAATGAAATAGAGGATAAACAAATAGACTTAGTCTATATTTCTAACACCAATGAAATACAACTAAATAATTTTAACCAAGAAAGATTAAACGGAACACTGGAGATTTTTGACATACAAGGAAAAAACATTCTTAAGAAAAAAATATCTACCAGTAATCAAACATGGACCATACCGTTCAACTATAATTTGAATCTTTATATCGTTAAGTATCAAGAGGATAATTTTATTTATTCTAGAAAATTTATTAATCATTAAGATCAAAAAAATCAGGATAAAGGTCTCCCTTTATCCTGATCTAAACTTAATATTATAACAATTATTCTTATCTCATCAGAGTGATATCTCCGTAAGTATCAACTTCGATAATTTCTCCACAAGTTTCAATCGTCGCTTGAATCTGGTAGATATAAACCCCAGAGCTAATCAATTTACCATTCGTAAAACCACTCCATCCTCGATTAATATCTTTTGATTGGAAGACCAAACTACCCCATCGGTTAATCACCCGCATTTCGAAGGCTAGCACTGAAATATTATCTACCGCTACCGCTTCGAAGAAATCATTTCTACTATCATTATTTGGTGAGAAAATATTAGGAATATAGAACCAGTTATCACGACTGTCTGTTTCAGAACTAATCATCGCCGTAACCGTTTCGCTACCACAGATATTATTTACCGTTAATCCAATCGTACCAGACTGACCAACTTCTGTATAAAAATCTGTAGAACCATCCGACCATTCATAACTTAACTCCCGAATATCTCCACTCACCGCAGGTACTATTCTAACAGCATCCTCTCCACAAGCTAAAATAACATCATCTAACACCACGGATAGCGGCGCAATCTCCGGAATACTAATCGCTTCTACCCCACTACAGCCATTATCATCAGTCACCATTATTTCATAATCTCCAGGAGCGAGTCCGTCAAAAAATGGTTCAATCTGACTACTATTCGTTCCTATTAATTCGTAGAAGTAAGGGCCTCCTCCGCCAAGTCCACTTACGATTTCTATCGTTCCAGTATTCGCATCTACACAGGTTTCGGTTACGTCCATTGCAAAACTAATTTCTGGATAAGCTGCTACTACAATAGTTACAACTGAATCACAACCTGCTGCACTCGTAAACGTAATAGGCGTTGAACTTCCTGCTGGAATCGACGTTCCGAAATAATCATAATCCGTTCCACTACAAGCTGAGTAATTTTCTGTCGTCGTTATAGTTTGCGTTTCTGC
>JALZUU010000719.1 GCA_023300665.1 Saprospiraceae bacterium
CGCTACCGTAGTGCCAAGTGTGGATCCATTTACAGAAAACAACTGTAGCGGATATACAATTACCTATCGTTGGACAGCAACAGATGATTGTGGAAATACTACAGAAACAACACAAAGCTTTGAAGTTTTACCAGATAATGAAGGTCCAAGTTTCGATATTCAACCTGCATCTATTGGTGATATAACGTGTGAAGATAATCTTCCAGTACAACAGACCTTAACTGCAACAGATGCTTGCAGTACAGCGACGGTAGTTGGAAGAGTTGATCCATTTACGGAAGACCAATGTGGTGGTTATACAGTTACTTACCGTTGGATAGCTTCAGATGATTGTGGAAATGAAACAGAAGTAAGTCAAACATTTAATGTATTGGCTGATGAAATTATACCGACATTTGATAACACACCTTCAGCAATAAGTGACATCAGTTGTGGAGATGTTTTACCTCAACAGGAAATATTAACAGCCAGTGATGGATGTGGAACTGCAACCGTTACGCCAAGTGTAGATAATTTTACAGAAAATAAATGTAGCAATTATACAATCACTTATCGTTGGACAGCGACGGATGATTGTGGGAATACAGCTGAAACTACGCAAACGTTCAACGTGTTGGGAGATGACGATGCCCCTGTCTTAGAAGACGCTCCAGAAGATTATTCTATATATAGTTGCGATGAGGAAATTCCTCCAGTGTTTTTAGACGCTACAGATTGTAATTTAATTAGTAGTTGTATTGATGGATATGCAATTGACGTAATGAATAACGGTGTAACACATGAAAACTCTACCATTGGATTACCAAATGGAAATTATGGTATTATAGCACTTGGTGATGACATAATTTTAATACTACAATCAACAGTTCCTAGTGGTACAGAAATCCTTCTCAGTGTCGGAAGAAATAATACAGCCTGTAGCATGACTATTGAAGAATCTGAAAATGGTATTGATTTTAGCGCTCCGATCGAATATGGAACAGGAGTAACCACACCATTGCTTCAATTAGAGCTTATTCCTTATGTAACTTCTGGACCAACTAATTTTTTAAAATTTACACGAGAAGGAGGATCATGTATTTTAGATGGTGTTCAATACCCATCTTGCATTCCTTTAATATCAAGCGACATTGCTCCTACGGTATCTCAAACTGGAGATGTTGAATTAGCTTGTAATTTTACCCTAACAAGAACTTGGACAGCTACAGATGAATGTGGAAATGAGACCTCAGATAGTCAGAATATTACAGTTATCGATACTATAAGACCTGTATTAGAGAATGTTCCTTCTGATATTACAGTTAATAATTGTAACCTAATTCCTGATGCTCCTACAGTTACGGCTGTTGATTGTAAAGCGGTACCTGATTGCGCTGGTGGCCATGCGGATAATTTCACAAATGATGGAACTACAAATCCACAAAGAGCTTTAGGTGCCCCTGATGGACTTGGAGCGATTGCAGGACTTAATGATGAAATAATATTAGACTTAACCGATGTCGTGCCTCCAGGGCATGATATAACGATTCCAATAAAAAGATTAAATACTACAGGAAGTGTTAGTATTTTTACATCAACTGATGGTATTACCTATGATAATGTTATTCAATTTGGTTATAATGTAAATCCTGTTCCTCCAATAGGGACGTTTGTAGATTTTGTTTTTAGTACTGTTTTTCCAGTAAGGTATATTAAGATGGTTCGTAATGAAGGAGCTGTTGAAATTGATGCGGTGTCTTATGAATTTTGTACGCTGTCCTTAACTTCTGAAAATATTAATGTAGACGTGGAGTTATCTGAAGTTTCAGATATTTCATGTAATGGATCAGTTATAAGAACTTGGACGGCTACAGACGCATGTGGGAATTCAACTTCTGCTTCTCAAACTATTACTATAGATGCAACGACGCTTCCAACATTTGATAGCTCGCCATCTGTTATAACAGATATTAGTTGTGAAGACAATCTACCGACTCAAGAAATATTAACAGCTACCGATGGATGCGGTGGAACTGTGACCGTAACTCCAAGCGTAGATCCTCATACTATAAATTTATGTGGAAATACCTCTGTAGTTTATCGTTGGACAGCTACGGATGAGTGTAATAATACGGCTGAAGTAACACAAACTTTTGATATTTTGGCAGATAGTGAAGGTCCAAATTTTGATGATCAACCCTCACTTATTGATGATATAACTTGTGAAGATAATCTTCCAACACAACAAATCTTAACAGCAACAGATGAATGTGGTATTGCGACTGTGGTAACACGAATTGATCCATTCACAGAAGATCAATGTGGTGGTTATACAATTACTTACCGTTGGATAGCTTCAGATGATTGTGGAAATGAAACAGAAACAAGTCAAACATTTAATGTATTGGCTGATGAAATTACACCGACATTTGATAACACGCCTTCAGCAATAAGTGACATCAGTTGTGGAGATGTTTTACCTCAACAAGAAATATTAACTGCTAGTGATGGATGTGGAACTGCGACTGTTACACCAAGTGTAGATAATTTTACTGAAGATCAATGTAATGGTTATACAATTACTTATCGTTGGACAGCAACGGATGATTGTGG
>JALZUU010000720.1 GCA_023300665.1 Saprospiraceae bacterium
CATGACCTACTCGACAATGATGGTGTTACGGGGCTCATTAATATATTTGGAAATCAAACGGAATGCGGTAATCGGTCCGCAGTAATCCTTAATTGTCGAGATGCTGATGAAGACGGTTTTACCATTATTGATGGTGACTGTGATGACAATGAACCCACCGTTTTCCCTGGTACTACAGAAATCTGTGATGGCTTAGACAACGACTGTGATGGCCAAATCGACGAAGGATTAAGTGTATTTGTCGGAAGCGTAGTATTTAGCTCACAAGCTCAGATAGATGCATGGGAAAGTTGTTATACTACTATTACTGAAAATTTATTCATTGAGGGTGATGATATTGCTGACCTATCTCCCTTGGCAGCTATTACTTCGATTGGAGTAGATTTGCTTATTCCAAGGAATGATTTACTGCCCAATTTAGATGGCTTATCGGGACTCACCTCGGTTGGAGGAGACATATTTATCCAATCTAACGCTCTATTAACAAACATAAATGGTTTAAGTGGAATCAGTGGTAATATTGAAAGTTTAAGTGTCAATTTAAATCCTGTTCTAAGCAGTTTAAGTCCGCTAGCTGGGGTTACCTCGATTGAAGGAGATCTATCTGTTTTCGGTAACAATACATTAACCAGTTTAGATGGTTTAGATTTTATCACCTCGGTTGGTGAAGATTTAGGCATTATTAATAATGCCTTACTTGATAATTGTTGCTCAGTCCATGACCTACTCGACAATGATGGTGTTACGGGGCTCATTAATATATTTGGAAATCAAACGGAATGCGGTAGTCGATCCGCAGTAAACCTTAATTGTAGCGATGCAGATGAAGACGGGTTTACCATTATTGATGGTGACTGTGATGACAATGAACCCACCGTTTTCCCTGGTGCCACAGAAATCTGTGATGGCCTAGACAACAACTGTGATGGCCAAATCGATGAAGGATTAACTGTATTTGTAGGTCATGTAAACTTAACAACACAAGCAGAAGTAGACGCATGGTCAAGTTGCTATACTTCTATTACCGGTCAATTAATAATTGGTACATTTGGTGTTAGCAATGATATCTCTGACCTATCCCCATTATCAGCCATCACATCGCTTGGGCATTTAACTATCAATGACAACGATTTATTAACCAACATAGATGGCCTATCTGGAATCACATCAGTTTCTGGATTAATAGATATCAGAAATAACCCACTATTAACCAGCGTAGATGGTCTATCTGGCCTTACTTCTATTAGCTATTTACAAATCCAATTTAACGATGCACTAACCAATATAGATGGCCTATCTAGCATTACCTCTATTGTTGCTTCTGATGGATTTATGAATATCTCCTTAAACCCTGTACTAAACAACGTGGATGGCTTATCAGGCATAGCAACATTAAATGATGGATCACTTTTATTGAGGCTTAATAGTAACCCTGAGTTAACTAACATAGATGGTCTAGCAGGACTCACCTCAGTTAACTCTTTGATTATTATGTCTAGCCCTTTAATTACTACCCTAAGTCCTCTTGCAGGACTTGTCTCAGTTGAGAGTAGTTTGGATATTCGAGTACTAAATGGACTAACTAACTTAGATGGATTAGCAGAACTCACCTCAGTCGGTAATGATTTAGATATTCGCTTTAACTCTGGACTCACTAACTGTTGCGCCATTCATGACCTAATCAACAATGGTGGTGTATTAGGTATGGTTGAAATATCTAATAATCAAACGGATTGTGATAGCGAAGCTGCGATTAATACCTTCTGTGGAGATGCCGACCAAGACGGTTTTACAATTGCTGATGGCGATTGTGATGATACCGACGATACGGTTAATAGTTTACAAAGCTATTTTGTAGATGCAGATATGGATGGATTCGGATCGACTATAACGGAACTGTTATGTAGTAGCACTGCACCAGCAGGATATTCAACGAACGATACAGATTGTGATGATGCCGATGCAAGTGTTAATAGTTTGCAAAGCTATTTTATAGATGCAGATATGGATGGATTCGGATCGACTGTAACGGAATTACTATGTAGTAGTACAGCACCAGCAGGATATTCAACGAACGATACAGACTGCGATGATACCGATGCGAGTGTTAATAGTTTGCAAAGCTATTTTGTAGATGCAGATATGGATGGATTTGGATCGACTGTAACGGAACTGCTATGTAGCAGCACTGCTCCAGCAGGATATTCAACGAATAGTGATGACTGTGAAGACAATAACGCTACCATTTTCCCTGGTGCAACTGAAATCTGTGATGGTTTAGATAATAATTGTGATGGCCAAATCGAAGAAGGGCTATTTGATGATTGTGGAGTTTGTGCTGGAGACAATTCAAGTTGCACAGATTGTGCAGGCGTTGTAAATGGTACATCGGTGTTAGATGATTGTGGCGTTTGTGCTGGTGATAACTCAACATGTACAGATTGTGAGGGTGTCGTAAATGGCACTACCGTTTTAACCAATGTTGCGCTTGAAAAAACAGCGACTCAATCTTCAACATTTCCGCATAATATAGATTTTAATGCTAATAAGGCAATAGATGGAAATAATGCAGGATCACACCTAGATCAATCTTTATCGCATACAAGGTTTGAGCAAAATGCTTGGTGGGAAATTGACCTTGGTGCTGTATATGAATTATCTTTTGTCAAATTATGGAATAGAACGAATTGTTGTGCAGAAAGACTGACGAATTTTCATGTATTGGTGTCAGATACACCATTCGATAG
>JALZUU010000721.1 GCA_023300665.1 Saprospiraceae bacterium
CCCGTTTCTGAAATTTAAAATTACTCTTCCAAGATTATAATCTGTTAGATATTTTCTTATCTTTACGTAAATCTCCTTATACAGTTTTTAACAATTTTCACTCTAGTAAAGTACACAGTGTACTGAATTATTCAGTTTACAATCTTAAACATTAAAGCAACATGAAAAAAACGCTATCTTTTTTATTTAGTATTATATTGTTTTGTACGAATCAAGCCCTTTCTCAAATCTCTTTTTCTGATCAGACCTCGGCCTTATTACCTCAAGATTCATTTTATAGTGGTGTAGCTATGGGGATCGCAGATATGAATGGAGATGGATTGGATGACTTGGTGCGACTTAATGATGCAAGAATTTTGACTATTGATCACCAACAGTCTGATAGTTCGATGTTTGAGAGTTCTGTTTATACTACGCCAGGGAGTGGAAGTGAATGGAGTTTATCCATAGCGGATGTTGATAGTAATGGTTATAATGATATTTTGGTGGGAGGAGCTTTTAATGGTCTAAAACTATTTAAAGCGAATGAAACGGGAGATGATTATTCTTCTAGTATTCTCAATAATCCTATTGTATTTTTGCAAGGTTCTAATTTTGTAGATATCGATAATGATGGAGCTATTGATATTTTTGCTTGTCATGATGTGGGGATCTCCGCACCATTTGTGAATGATGGTATGGGGAATTTTTCTTATGACTTGGATTTAATTAATACTGCCTCCACGATTCCTTCAGATAATTCTGGAAACTATGGCTCTGTTTGGACGGATTACGATAATGATGGAGATATTGATTTATATCTTTCAAAATGTCGACAAGGTGTTACTAATCCATTAGATGGAAGACGAGTGAATTTATTATTTCAAAACGATGGTGATAATAATTTTACAGACGTGGCAGAAGCAGCAGGACTCCGACCATTGGCACAATCCTGGGCGGCAGATTTTGCAGATGTAGATAATGACGGTGACTTAGATTGTTTTATTATTAATCATGATAAACCTAACGGACTTTACAAAAATAACGGAGATGGAACCTTTACCGATGTAACCCTAGATGGAATCCCAAGTCCATTCGCTGGTATAGGGGGTGGGATCCAATGCATCTTTGATGATTTTGATAATGATGGTTTAGTGGATTTGTTGGTTACTTCCTATTCAGGTGGAAGTTCCCTTTTTATGAATACGGGAAATTTTATTTTTGAGGCAGCTTCTGGCGCTATTCCTACTAATCCAAATATGCAAAGTGCGACGGTGGGGGATTTAAATAATGACGGTAAATTGGATATATACGCAGGATATGCCTTCGGATTTAATAGTCCAAATTCTTTTCAACCAGATAGGTTGTTTATTAATGAAACAGAAACGGGTAACTATTTAGATCTATTGCTGAAAGGGCAAGACATGAATTTAAATGCCATCGGAGCGCGCGTGGAAATTTATGGAGAATGGGGAATTCAGGTGCGGGAAGTACGCGCCGGAGAGAGTTATGGAATTACTACTTCTTTTGGAATCCATTTTGGATTAGGAGAGGAAACAATGGTAGATAGTCTTAAGATTCGTTGGCCAGATGGCACAGAAGAAATGTTGTGTGGAATATCTGCTAATCAAAAAATGAATTTAGAACAGCTCTCTTTACCGAATTTGTTGACCAGTGGTTTCGAATTTACGGAGGATGACCTGGAACTAAGCTTTATAGATACGACACAGGGAGTAGCTACAGAATGGCTGTGGGATTTTGGTGATGGTCAAACTTCAACAGAACAAAACCCAGTCCACACCTATGCGGATGACGGCCCTTACACGATTACACTAACCGCCTCCAATGAATGTGAATCAAGTGTCGAAACTATGGTTTGGCCATTGTTGGCTTTACCGGTGGACCTACTTGATTTTTCCGCAGCGTTAACCTCACCGAAGACGGTGACGATTAAATGGATCAGTGAAAATGAATACGATTTTGATTATTATGAATTGGAACGGACCGTTGATTTTAGAAATATCGAATCCTTGACTAAAGTACCTGGAGCGCAAAAATATAATTATGAATGGTTAGATCAACACCCAACTAATGGGACAAATTATTACCGTTTAAAACAGGTAGATCTAGATGGTGCATTTGTTTATTCTGATTGGGAAGCAGTCAATGTTTCAACCACGCATGAAAAAATAAAAGCTTTCCCTAATCCAGCGGTAGATAGATTAATGATTCAAACAGGAACAAATCATGTAGAATCAGTTATGGGATATAATGCCACTGGGAAGAAAGTATTCTATCAAGAAAATCTATCAGGATCTTTTGATATAGCAATTGATGATTGGGAATCAGGTATTTATTTTTTGCAGGTTACAACGAATCAAGGGTTGGAGATGGTACGGTTTATTAAGTTGTAAATTGATGAAAAACAAGATAATCTCCAAGTTTAGAAAGTCCACTAGTTCTAATTAGTAAAATAACTTCTTTTTAATTGAAAGGATTAAGCGAAAAAAGATGGTACAAAATGAACCAGTAATTTTTCTTACTTTTTTTATAGAAATGGTCCTTGGATTGGTTTTTATCGTGATCTAAGATTTCTTCAAGCACGATGGTGTTTTTTTTAAGAGGCGTCTAAAATAATAAAATTATTAATCATCATAAAATTTTATTAATTTTAAGAACATTAAAGTCAAAGCTAACAAAACTAAACTAATCAAAATGAAAAAAATTTCTATTTTACTCTTCTTCCTACTCAACTTTTTTGGAGCCTCTGGTACTCATATCGTTGGTGGATCTATTTCCTATGAGCATATCTCAGGAGATCAGTACAAAATTTACTTAGAAGTGCTGAGAGATTGTTCTAATGGGGATCCAAATGCTTTTTTTGACAATCCTGCCGCCATTGGTTTTTTTGATCAAAATGATACTTTGGTTCAACAATTATTACTTCCTTTTTCTGGAATAGATGATACTATTTCATTAAACATGCAAAATAGTGTTTGTAGTTTTCCAACTTCAATATGTATACATAGGACTATTTATCAAGCAACGACAACCCTTCTTCCAAATATGGATGGATATACTTTGGCCTATCAAAGATGTTGTAGAACGGGAAGTTTGGTCAATATTGTTGATCCATTAAATTCTGGTATGACCTTTTTTACAACCCTTAACCTTGAGTACGAAAATACTTCCCCTGTTTTTAATTCTGAAATCCCATTTGCAGTTTTCTACGAAACCGCCTTTGTTTATGACGGCTCCGCTATTGATCCGGATGGAGATTCATTGGTTTATGAACTCGCGAGTCCTTTCCTAGGGGCTTCTCCCGAATTTCCACTGCCACAACCTCCAAATGTTCCACCTTATGATCCAATCAATTTTGTCATTCCAACCTATTCGGTGGATAATATGTTGGGTGGAAATTATCCACTTACCATCAATGCTAGGAATGGTGAAATGGTTGCAATACCTCCCTATTTAGGAATTTTTCAAATTGGATATAAAGTAAAAGAATACCGTAATGGAATCCATATCGGTTCAACTAGAAGGGAATTTATTTTTTATGTTACTACCTATAATCAGAGTTTGACCTATGATATTAGCGGGAAGGTTCTCTTGGAAAATGGAACTCCAGCCGACTTAGCAAAGGTTCAAATTTTAGAACGAAATATCTCGAATGATTCCCTCTATGTTTTTGCTGAACAACCGATTAACGCCAACGGAGAATATAATTTTCAAGGGATTCCGCCCGGTGTCTTTTATGTAAAGGCAGTACTTGATCCGAGCTCTATTTATGTGAACGATTATATCCCGACTTATTATAATAATGCTCCTTTTTGGTATACAGCTGATCCGATTAATCAATGTGATACTTCCCAACAGTACCGGGATATTTACTTGATTCCTACTGTTGGTCTTATGGGGACAAACTCTTTTGAGGGAAATATTGTTGCAATTGATACAAACGAACCAGTAGCAAATCTAAGTTTGAATTTGACTGCCCAAGACGGTACGCCGATTCAGAATAGAATCACCGATGCAGAGGGTTATTTTAAATTTGAAAACCTTCCATCTGGAACTTATTTCCTCGTTGGAGACCTTTCTAATTCTGATTTACTAAATGAATTTCCACCAATCGTAGAATTACCAATCAATAATCCTTTGACTATTAATTTGTTAGAGGATAGACTTTCAGTAGATGGTACCACCTCTGTCAGTAATTTTAACAATACAGAATTATACAATGTCAGTGTCTTTCCGAATCCAACCCAAAATGAGATTAAAATTAAGGTAGAGATTAATGAAAATGATCTGATTAGTGTAAACTTATACAATACACAAGGTCTTTTAGTAAGTCAAAACCTAAAACCAGCGTTAGTTACCTCAGCTCTTTTTAGTCAGACCATTTACTTAGAAAATCAACCTACTGGTGTCTACTTTTTGGAGGTCGTTGGAGAAAAAGGTTCTGTTTTTAGGAAAATTTTAAAAATAGATCAATAGGTTATTGAATTACCAAAAACAAGTTAATGAAAAATCAATATCCATGATAAAAAATAATTTGTTTATTTCTAATGATGATTGGTCATTTGACCCAACAAATGCTTACCAAGGAAAAAATTGGGATTAATGAATAGTATAAGAATTTTATTAATTTATATATTTAGCTTCGTAGCATTTTTTCAGATGAATGCTCAGGATTTTGAGTTGAAAAAAGTAGAATGGGCCGATTCGCTTAGAACTTATTTAGCTATAGATTCCAGTTATTGTTTAGATTCAATAGTTTCATTTAGGGCAAATAACAATGAATTTTCAATATCTATTAGTAGGAAAAGACCAGATTTAGAAAAGGCTCTTTTTCTGCTTGATAGCCTTTTTTGGCGTCTTGACAACGACACCACTTATGCAAGATTAGTAACAATTCTACATGAATTTGATATTAAGTACCAATCAGAATTTGTTTATACATTAGATTATTTTCAAAGTACTTATCATAAAGACGTGAGAGAAGCACGATCAAGAAAAATGAATGAATTTAAGTTCATTCATGAACTAGAGAGAGCATTGCAGGCTAAAAAATTGTTAAGAGATAGTTCTATTAGCATTATTGAACTACTCGGTTCCAAGGATAAAGACTATTGGATTGGAATAGAGAATCCTATATCAACAACTTGGGATAGATTTGGAGTACTTGGGATAGGCTTTTATGAGAGAATTTATAAAAAAAACTATAAGGCTCATGAAGATGAATTAAAGAATTTTTTAACTAGGGAAATGCCAGTTAATAAATATTATACCGTGTGTTATAGGTTTAATTTATTTAATAATGTTGACCCAAGTAAAATTGATTGTGAAAGAATAGAATCTCTAATTGATGAAAATACATCAAAAATTTTTATTACTGCTCTTAAAGATATGAACACAAATTTTCATGAGCTTTCCTGTTTAGATGATCTTTTGAGAAATTACTAAACTAAATATTTTCAGAAAAATTAATTCAAATTGTTAAAAACATATTTATAATGAATGAAATATTTTATCGCTTCGTAATTATACCTGCTATGTCAACACAAAGCCTCTTGAATCCCAACTAAAAACCTTCCTCGCTCGTTTATACGTCTTCATATAGATACGAAAACTTAAACAAACATACTTTGATTCCTCGTATCAACTTTTCCCTAATCCGT
>JALZUU010000722.1 GCA_023300665.1 Saprospiraceae bacterium
TGTTCTTAAAAATACTTGTATTTTTAATGAAGTTGTTTTGAAATAAAATTTCAATGCTGCTTCACCACTAAAAAGAATTTAAAACATAATATGGAACAAATTTTCTCTATCCAAGGTATGACCTGCAATGGTTGTCGAACCCATGTCGAACAACAACTTAATAAATTACCTGGTGTCGAACAGGCTGTTGTTACCCTAGAAGATCATACTGCAAAGATTGCCAGCAATCATCGCTTAACCTCTGAACAGCTGGAGGCTGCACTTCCAGAAAAATATATTGTAAAGGATAAAACAGTAACTCCTCTCGCCACGCCTACTTCTATCAAGGACGAAGCAACTTCTGAATGGCGGCAACTTTTTCCACTTTTTCTAATCTTTGGTTATTTAACCACCGCTTCGATTTTGATGAATATTAATCCTTGGTCAGGAGGAGATTTTATGCTCGATTTTATGGGGCTATTCTATATCGTTTTTGCATTTTTTAAATTATTGGACTTAAAGGGTTTTCCAGCTTCCTTTGCGATGTACGATCCGATTGCTAAACGACTTCCTGTTTATGGTTGGATTTATCCTTTTTTGGAAACTACTTTAGGTCTCTTCTTTTTATTGCGTTGGCAGATTCCTGCGGCGTTGATTATTACGATAATAATTTTGGGTATCACTACTATTGGTGTGGTAAAAACACTTTTGGACAAAAAACAAATTCAATGTGCTTGTCTAGGCACTGCGCTCCAACTCCCAATGACCAAGGCCACCCTAATCGAAAATTCGGTCATGCTTGTAATGGCCGTCTGGATGCTGAGTAGTTTATAAAATTCTTATTGGCATTTTGTTATTGGTTATTAGCTTATCTCTATTGCGATTTAAAAGGACAAATAGCAAAAAAAACACCGGTTTTGATGACTCAATTGATCTCAAAATTGAGAAATTCTTAGCATTTCCCCATCTAAAAAAGACAAAATTATCAATATAGCATCTAAATAGGTTAATATGGCATCATCTTAGCGTAGAAAGTACACTAACTTTGTATTGTAAGTTTTTTGACGTAGAAAATAGACTTTATTTTTAAGAAACTTCAATGAAAATGTACCCAATATGCTGAACCTGAAATCTTTTTCACCTTTCTTATTACTCTCTTTATTAGTCAATACCACTAATATTGCCAAGGCAAATAATGGAATTATAGCTCCCGAAAGCTTGCTAGATTTAATGAGTTCTCAAGAAATTTTAGACGTTAACCTAGAAACAGATCTAACCCTACTATTGCAAGATCGACGATCCAAAGAAGAAGTAAAAGGAAATCTTTCTTTTACAGATAATAATGGTCGGTTTTGGTCTTGGAAATTAAAAGTCGGATTACGAGGCAATTACCGACGCTTAAATTGTGAAGGTACTCCACCGTTAAAATTGAATTTTAAGAAAGGAGAATTAGAAGAAGCGGGATTATCAAAGTTTGATGATATGAAATTGGTAACCCAATGTGTAGCGGATGAAAGCCTTGCTAAAAAACTTTTATTAAAAGAATACTTAGCTTATAGACTTTATAATCAATTAACAAATAAAAGCCTACGAGTTCAGTTACTTAGAATCAATTTTATTGATCCTAACACAAAAGTTCAAAACATACAATATGGCTTTGTAATTGAAGATACTGCTGAATTTCGTAATCGAATTGGCGCTACCAAAATGGATAAGATCTATAATATTCAACCAGGATTTTTAGATCGAGAACAATTTAAAACCCTTGCATTATTTCAGTATATGATTGGAAATATTGATTACGAATTATCATCGGGACGTAATCTGAAAATGGTAGAAATTAATGATAAGGTTGTTACGGTTCCTTACGATTTTGATTTTTGTGAAATGGTAAAAGCGCCTTATCGAAAAGGAAGTAAAAGATTGGATGTCATCAAACAAGGAGATCGTGCCTTTTTAGGATTTCCCGAAGACCTGAAAGATTTTGAAGAGACTAGACAACTTTTTAAAAATAATCAAAAAGCATTATTTAAAATCATTTCTAATTTTACTATACTAGAAAAAGAAGAACGAACTTACATAAAAAATTATCTAAGTACTTTTTTCGATAGTATTGCTGAAGTAAAATTACCTCCAGTTGATATTTATGATTTCGATCAAGAATTGGCGAGAAATGCTGAAGACTAAGCGTATTTTTATTCTATGAAGCTGTTTAAGAATGTTCACAAAAGGCGAGGATAAATGCTTGATAATGTGGGCGATGCTCATTTTTAAACAGCTTCTATATATCACAGTTAACTAACTACATTTTTCTATGTCAATTTTGTCAAAACGGCTACTACGGCTGCTTTAGTGACTGGACGAGTACCGATTGCTTCTCTGATTTTTGTAAAAGAAACTTTGAAGTCACAACCACTCTTCCAATTACTACAACCGTAGGCTGTTTTGCCTTTGACAACTTTTCCTTTTTGACAACGTGGGCAAGTCATTTCATCTGCCGCTTTTTTGTTTACGGCTCCTTTTTTTGCAGTAGTTTTGGTTTCACCTAATTGAAAAACTAATTGATGATTTCCATCAAATGCCAATTTACCATTCACCTTTTTTCCATTTTGTAGAAATCCTTTTAGGTTAACGGTTGAACCCATTTTCATTAATCTACCCAATTGATTTTCGGATATTTTTTTACCCATAAATTCAAAAGGCAATCGAAAACTACAACCGGTTTTGTATGCACTACAACCATAAGCCGTTTTACCTTTTAGTAGATTTCCACGACGGCATTTAGGACAAGTCATTTCTGTTAGCGCCTTTTTACCTTTTGATTTTGTATTGGAAATATTTTGGTTAACCGTTGATTTACCTTTTCCACTTTTGCTTCCTTTAAATTTACGAGGAGGAGCTGTCGCCGCTATTTTACGATTAGATCGCGTATTTTTTACCTCATCAATTAGGTGACTGACCATATTTTTCATATCCTGAATAAACTGCCCAGCACCGTGCGTTCCGTCAGCAATCTCTCTTAATTTTTTCTCCCATTGTCCCGTCAATTCTGCTGACTTTAAAAGATCGTTATTAATTTGACCGATCAGTTGAATTCCAGTTTCGGAAGCGATGATTAGTTTTTTCTGTCGAAAGGCATACTTCCTACGAAATAGGGTTTCTATAATATTTGCACGAGTAGAAGGACGACCAATTCCGTTGGCTTTCATCAATTCTCTCAGTTCGACATCCTCTACTTTTTTACCTGCCGTCTCCATACCTCGCAAAAGCGTTGCCTCCGTATAGTGCTTAGGTGGTTGCGTCATTTTTTCGATCAAAGACGGTTCATGTGAACCTTGTTCCCCTTTTTTAAATTCTGGTAATATTTTATCTTCTCGACTTTTCTTTTCGGTGGCGCTCTTACTTTGCGTGTTGCTGTTATTTGTTTGAGAGCTCTTGCTACTAGATTTTCGAGGATATAAAACGCGCCATCCTGGATCTAAAATTTCCTTCCCAGTTACTTTAAATCGTACTCCTTCTACCTCACCAATCACGGTAGTATGAGCGACCAAACAATCCGGATAAAAAGCAGCTAAAAAACGACGCGCAATTGCATCATACACTTTTTGCTCATCTCCTCCAAGATTCTTTTCACTTCCTGTAGGAATAATCGCGTGGTGATCTGTTACTTTTTTATCATTAAAAACTTTCGCAGATTTTCGGATAGTTTTACCGAGTAGGGGTTGCGTAAATTTTGCGTACTGTCCCATCTGCTTAAGGATTCCCGGAATTTTGGGATATACATCATTTGGTAAATAAGTGGTATCTACTCTAGGATAAGTAACCACCTTTTGTTCGTATAGAGACTGAACCAACTTAAGCGTACGATCTGCGGTAAATCCAAAACGCCTATTACAGTTTACCTGCAAACTCGTCAAATCAAATAAATAAGGAGGATATTCTTTACCATTTTTCTTTTTGACCTCGATCACCTCGAAGGGTTTATCTTGTACTAAGGCTAAGAGTTTTTCTCCATCTTCCTTTTTTTCAAAACGACCTTTTTCATAATAAAAATCTGTATCGCGGTAAAGCGTATGCAATTCCCAATAAGGTTCGGGTTTAAAATTATTGATTTCGTGGTAACGTTCTACGAGCATCGCCAACGTCGGCGTTTGTACACGTCCAATAGACAATACTTGTTTATAGCCACCATGTTTTAGCGTATAGGCTCGGGTCGCATTCATTCCCAAGAGCCAATCTCCGATAGCGCGAGAGCTACCAGCATAGAAAAGGTTGTTATAATCTGCGGCAGGTTTTAGATTATTAAAACCATCGCGAATAGCTTGGGACGTCAACGAAGAAATCCATAGTCGTTGTACGGGGCCTTTATATTTAGCATGTTGGAGGACCCAACGTTGAATCAATTCTCCTTCTTGTCCTGCATCCCCACAATTGATAACGGAATTGGCTTTTTTCAGAAGCGTTTTAATAATCCCAAATTGTTTTTTGACTCCTTTATTGCCAATTAATTTTATTTCAAATTTTGGCGGAATCATCGGTAGCGTTTGTAGTTGCCACCTTTTCCAATCGGGGGTATAATCGTCTGGCGTTTTTAAGGTACAGAAATGACCAAACGTCCAAGTGACCGCATAACCATTTCCTTCATAGTAACCGTCGTGACGGGAACGAGCTCCGAGAATCTGAGCGATCTCTCGGCCCACAGAAGGCTTTTCGGCTATACAAACGATCATGTATTTTTGATTTTATAAGAATTTCAAAAGCGAGTGTTTAGCTTTTTTCATTTTTCTTCTTCACTTGCAAATCTAAAATATTACCCATATGATAACAAGTGCGACATCTAGCTTCGTAGCGATCTTTTTCGCCCAATACGACCGTAGCTTCATCTTCAGACAAACGATAAGAATGCGTAGCTAAGTTACCACAGTGTTGACAGATAGCATGCACCTTCGTGATATATTCAGAAACAGCTAATAATCCTGGAATTGGACCAAATGGTTCTCCACGAAAATCCATATCCAATCCTGCTACGATAACGCGGGTGCCCCGTAAGGCTAGTTGTTGACAAACTCGAACTAAACCATCATCAAAAAACTGTGCTTCATCTACCCCCACAACTCCTACACCTTCTGAGAGATTTAATATTTTATCAGAATGGTCTACGGGAATAGATAAAATAGAGTTTGAATCATGAGAAACCACTTCATTTTTATCGTAACGGGTATCTATTTTTGGTTTAAAGATTTCTACTTTTTGGTTCGCGATCTTAGCTCGTTTGAGTCGACGAATGAGTTCTTCTGTCTTACCAGAAAACATAGAACCGCAGATTACTTCGATCCATCCGCTACGTTGTCCTTTAAAATGTGGTTCTAAAAACATATTGATGATTATTCGTATTTTTGTAAAAATCGTTTAGAAATTGAACGACCTATAATATTAAGGTGTAAAATTGTTTAATAATTTATCTTTCATTATAAAACTAAATCACCGTTTTTGTCGTTTTCTCAACAGCGAAGATACTAATTTCAATCAGTTTTTTGGTAACAATTATGAATTTACAACAAGCTAAAATCACCCTCGAAAAGATTAACAGGCTCTATCAAAGCATGACACTTGATAGTACGATTGATGAACATGAGCAGCAACTCATGCTTAATTATATACGTCAATTTTACAAGGCCTTTTCTGGAGAAGCAATAGAAAACGAAGCACCTGAGACGATCAAAACCCCTCGTGTTATTCGTAAAACTATCGAATCAACTCCAGTTGTACAGGAAATTTCGGTACCACAGTTTACTCCTGAACCAAAGCCAGCCCCTGTAATAAAAGTGGAACCTACGCCAATTTCTACGCCTACTCCTGTTGAACGAACAGTAAGGGAGGTAAGAGAATATACTGCTCCTCCGGCTCCTACTCCAAGTTACCAAGCGGATGAACGTCCTGAAAGTGTTCCAATCGAAGCTGACGACTACGATGAGCTTTTCGAAATGCCAGCAGCAAAAGAACTATCGGATCGACTCAGCGCTACCCCAATTAGAGATTTGACTAAGGCCATTAGTATCAACGAAAAAATTCTTACTTGTAATGAGTTATTTGCAAAAAATAAGGATCGATTCAATGATGCCCTTAAGACCTTAAATGGATTTTCTTCCTTTACAGAAGCACGCCCTTACTTAGCAAGCCTTGCCAACGAATTTGGTTGGGATAAGAAAAGTGCAAAAAAGAAGGCGCAGATTTTCATTAAACTTGTTCGTCGACGCTATAACTAACGGGCATGGAAGATTCCAAAGCCCGCCTTTTCGATAGTATGTGGTGGCCACTTTTATTTGTGGCACTTATCTGGTTAATTCATTCCGTACAATTTATTTTCGGTTGGGATTTTGGACGTTTCGGAATCTACCCTTTACGTTTATCAGGGTTAAAAGGAATTATTCTCACTCCATTAATCCACGGTGATTTTTCACATTTAATTCACAATACGATTCCATTCTTCGTACTCGCTACGATTATGTTTTACTTTTATCCAAAGGTCGCCTTTCGTAGTATTGGAATGATCTATCTACTGTCTGGTATTGGTGTATGGCTATTCGCTCGAACGGTTTACCATATCGGAGCGAGTGGTGTTGTTTATGGATTAATGGCTTTTATTTTGGGTACTGGAATTTTTCGACGTAATATAAAATCAGTTACCTTAGCGCTCATTGTTTTTCTATTCTACAGTGGTATGCTCGCTGGACTCTTTCCAGTTAAGGCTGGCGTTTCTTGGGAAGGTCATCTTTCTGGAGCAATCGTCGGTATATTTACGGCCTTCTTTTATAAACTTGAAATTGAGACAGACGAAATTGTTCCTACCTATCCACCAGAACCCGATTTGGCCAGTCGGCCTTATTTTCTTCCTAGAGATATTTTTGAAAAAACTAGAGCAGAACGTGCACACGAACTTCGCCTAGAACAACAACGTAAAATTCAAGAAGAACTTGAACGACAACGCAAAGCACAAGAAGGCGACTGGAATCAAGATATTGGATAATTAAAAAAATAATGAATATCGAATATTGACTTAGTCAATATTGAATTATCATCCCATTTAGTCAAGCTTTTCATACTCGGTAACCCTTCCAATTTTAACGCTTGATTGGTATTTCTCAATTATTTTAACTACCCAAAAATAGGTACCCTTAATACGGTATTTTTCTCATAGCCATTGACTTAAAGATAAGTTTTAAATATATTTATAATTCCCCTCTATACTTTTTGAATCTCCCCCTCCCTCTAAACTTACATCTTACTTAACTCCTCCTCAAAGAATCACAGATAATCTAAGATAACATTGGTAGAAATACCAAATCGATCTTTTGATTTGATACAACTTACTTAACCAAAACCACAACACTATGAGATCATTCATCATTGGTCTGCTAGGGGTAGTCTTCCTATGCAGCTTCGCCAGCACTTTACCTACCATAAACTTTGAAGATAGCCGAGATGGCGTTCGTTACGATGCCGTTACGATTGGAGATTTGCAAATCATGACCACTAATCTACAATTTCATACTGAAAATTCTTTTTGTTATAAAAATCTAGACCGTTATTGCAAGCATTTTGGAAAACTATACAATTACGATTCAGTAGTTGATACAGAAGGAAATCCAAGAGAAAATTTTTGCCCAGAAGGATGGAATATTCCAACATTAACAGATTGGGAATATTTAATCTCAGGTATGAATCCAATCGTAAAACGAGGAAGTAAAGAAGGACAATTAATTTATAATATTACTGACAATTACGCACAGTTACAATTTGGTGGTTTTCGTTCACATGAAGGAGATTCCTATTTTACTTTAGGAAAAGAAGGGCATTATCTAACTTCGACTATGACAGAAGAAGGTTGGGCAACCGTTAAAATTAAAAGACAAGGAAAAGGTTATGATATAACTATTGCTAAGGACACAAATAAAAAAAGAGCGATTAGTTGTCGATGTGTGAAATAAAATAAGTAGTAAGCATTAGCTCATCCCCATTTCTAGTGGCTGGTTTTCAAGGTCATTGGCAGTCGCTTCTCGCAGAAACTGTACGGCTACTCGATTAAAATCTTTCCATTTTTCGATATTACAGATATGGCCACATTTTTCAAAGATCACTAGTTTTGCTTCCTTTTGTTTTTTAGCAAAACGTTGAGCTGCCTTTAAGAATACATGATCTTGTGCCCCCATAACAACAAGACTTTTATTGAGCATTGGTGCATTAAAACACTCATCAAGGATTTTAAAAAACTCACCATACAACCCAACCCATTTCATATACTCTTTACTGGTGAGTTTTTTGGCTTGTTTTCGATACATCTCCCGAGAGAATTGATGGTTCTTTTTTGGTAGAACCACCCAAGAGAAAATTCGATAAATCCATTCGTAAGGAAGAATATAATCGAAAAATTTTCCTCCATGTACAAAAAATCGCATCTTAAGCGTCGCTCTAAAAATACCTCCAGCCATGACAATCTTATCCACGAGCTGAGGCCTATTGACAGCAATTCGTTGTAAAATTACACTACCTAAGGAAAGCGAAACAAAACTGGCTTTTTTAATTCCAAGATGATCAACTACTTCTAAAATATCTGTACAGACAATTTTAAAAGTATAAGAATCATAAATGGGTGCCATATTCTTAGACAATCCATGATCTCGTAAATCCAACAAAAGTAGATTGAAATACGGTTTAAATGCTTCCACTTGGTATCGCCATGTACCGATTGCACCACCTGCACCATGGACAAAAACTACCCACGGAGCACCGTCGGCATGAGTATGAGTTTCAAAATGTAGCATCCTTCCGTTTGTATTTTTTGCGATCTCAACTCCAAAAGACAAGGAGTAAGTAACTTCTTTTACAAGATAGTCATTATTTAGGATTTCTTACGCAAAGATTCGATTCGATCCATAATTTCTTCTGATTCGGCCATTAATTTAGCATATCCTTTGATATCTCCCGCTCGTTGCGTATCCCTAGCTTTTAATAAAATAGCATCGTATTCTTTTTCTAATACTTTAACTGGGTCCTTTTTGAATAATCCAAACATAATTTTCTATTTAAAAGTGAAGTAGAGGGTTGGTCTAAACATCTGTTTAAACGATTGCACTTAGGTAACACCAATAATGAAAAAGAGTTTGGCTAAATCTGCATCTGATTTTCGGATAAAACGATTTTGAGTTGTTCCAATAAAAAATCTGCATCAACCATCGTAAAACACATTGGAGGTTTAAGCTTAATGACATTGTGGTCTGGACCATCCGTAGTCATCAAAATAGCTCGTTGGCGCATTCGATTCGCTAAGTAGGTAGCCTGGTCAGGAGCTGGAATCTTTTTTTCACGATCTTTCACTAATTCAAAACCCAAAAATAAACCCTGCCCTCGCACATCACCAATCACTGGAAATTTATCTTGTAATTTTTTTAATCCTCTTAATAAATGATTTCCTACCAATGCAGCGTTCTTCCGTAATTTCTCATCTTCTACCACCGATAGAACTTCTTGACCAATCGCACAGGATACCGCATTACCACCAAACGTATTAAAATATTCCATTCCATTGGCAAAAGCATCGGCAATCTTTCGAGTCGTTACCACCGCACCCAATGGATGTCCATTACCAATTGGTTTACCCAAGGTGACAATATCAGGTATCACCTCTTGTAATTCAAATCCCCAAAAATGAGATCCTACTCTACCAAATCCTACTTGTACTTCGTCCATAATACAAAGTCCACCTGCAGCTCGCACGGTCTTAAATATATTTTTTAAATAATTATCTGGCAAAACAATCTGGCCACCACAACTCAAAATACTTTCACAAATAAATCCAGCTGGTGATTTACCATCGCTTGCTAATTGGTCAATAATTTTTTGGGCATACGCCGCATAATCATTTCCTGCAGTTGCTAAGTTTTGATGTCTTCCTCGATACGTATCTGGTAATGGCAAAAGATGGGTGGTCGTCGGAGCTCCCGCTCCACCCTTTCCATTAAATTTATAAGCACTCACATCGATCACCGCATTGGTATTCCCATGATATCCTACTTCTACCGCTAGCATATCTCGTTGTCCAGTATAGGTACGTGCCATTCGTAAAGCCAGTTCATTCGCTTCACTACCTGAGTTAACAAAAAAACAAACCTCCAATGGATC
>JALZUU010000723.1 GCA_023300665.1 Saprospiraceae bacterium
CTTCCACTTCCACTTCCTTGTAGGGTAGCAATTATTGCATCCATTTCTCCTTCACTATCGAACCATCGACTAGTAGCAACTTCTTGGTGGTTACCAGCGACTACTCTGAAAAAGTGTTTTCCATTTTTGTGAACTCCCTTTTTAATACGACCTGCAACAGGCATATTCTTGGTAACAGATTTAATTCCATTATCACGGGAACTATCAGAACCATATCCTTCACTAATCAGGATTACTTTTCCTCCTACATTGTAGGTGAAGTAAGACTCTCCTTCTGCAGCAAAGCTTTCGAATCCATTGTCTTTACCAGAAACTCGGCTTTCATAAAAAGCGAGTGGTCGATAATCGTCGGCTCCGGAAGCAGCTTTTTTTGTTTCTGCTTTAGGTGTAGCAGTAGTAGCTGCTGCATTTTGAGCATCTGTACCTTTACCTTTGTCTGCATTATTTTTAGCAGTAGGTCCTTCGGCTTGCATTAAAGCAATACCACGATCAGCGTCAGCGGCGCTATTGTAAGCTATACTACGTCCAATCTCTTGATTGTTACCAGCCTTAAGAATGAAATAATGCTTTCCGCCTTCTTCGATTTTTTCATACCTGGAGGTATCACCCGCGTTCTTCATTACGGATTTAATACCATTAAAACAGGTATTCTTGTCAGCATAAGGCTGACTTTTTAAAATAGGATCTCCTTTTTCCGTAAGAAATTGAAAATGGAAGTTATTATCCTTCTTTGTTCTAAATGCTCGATACCTCATAGAAAAATTAGGTGTTAGTTAAAAAATGTAATTAGTTAGTTTTTATATATTAGAAAAATCTTTTAGGCAATTCTAATATTATTATGACCTCAAAAAGCGATTTAGGTAACTAAATCAGTGAAGTTAATTGGTTGTACGATAAAGTAATCAGTAATTTTAAGTGTTTTTTGATAGAATTATCATCTGTTGTTTCGGGGTGAAACTGATTGTTTTCTTAACGCATTTGTTTTTTATTAAATTATGTTTAGCGTATAGTCGCCCTAAAGTAGGACTTTATAATGATTTTTTTAAGAAATAGAGAGAAATTCTTCTAAAACAGGGGCTTTAAGAGCCAAACAGGTGATAATCTGGTGTTTATGGGGTATTTAAATCCTTTTTTTTGGACTATTTGATGCATTTTTTTAGTCGTGGTCTACTGTGGATCTACGTCAATATTGATGCGAACAGAAGAGAATCCTTTTTCCGATTTAGTGGTGCGAGCTGTGCTTTCTAGGAAATTTTTAATTTTTTGTACCGTTTGAATATTTTTTTCCATTTTGATCAATAAAACCAAAATATATTGGCCTCTGACCCGAGGAATACCAGGAACTGCCGGTCCAATTACCCGATCTCCTAGCTTTTCTCTGACTAGATGGGTGTAAAGTCTTGTTGCTTCATTGACCGTACGAGCTACCTTATGCTTGAAAGTTATTTGAATAAGTCGATTGAAAGGAGGGTATTGAAATGCTTGTCGTTCCTCCATTTCTCGTTGAAAGAATCCTTGATAATCATTTTTAATAATCTCGGCGATAACTGGATGTTTTACATTAAAAGCTTGAACAATCACTTTTCCTCGTTTACGCTTACGTCCTGCTCGACCACTTACCTGCGTGATCATTTGGAAGGTACGTTCAGTGGATCTGAAATCTGGAAATTTCAATAAATGATCGGCACTTAGAACCCCTACGATGCTAACGTTTTCAAAATCTAATCCTTTGGTGACCATTTGTGTGCCTACCAAGATATCGATTTGGCGGTCCTCAAATTGATGAATCAAATTCGCATGTGCATTTTTTCCTTTTACGGTATCAAAATCCATTCTTGCAATTCTAGCTTTTGGTAAAAGCTTATTGAGCTCGTCCTCTATCTTTTCTGTTCCAAAACCTCTGCTATCGAATTGGTGTTCACCACAACTTGGGCAGGCAGGAGGAATGGGCATTTGATATCCACAGTAATGGCATCGGAGATTGTCTGTAAATTTATGATAGGTAAGACTGACATCACAGTTTTTACATTCTTGATTCCAATTACAACTTTTACAAAAAAGCGTAGGTGCATATCCACGTCGGTTTTGAAAAAGAATGGCTTGCTCTCCATTGTCAAGCGCTTTTTTTAATTCTGCTAATAAGACGGTTGTAAAATGTGCTTGTAATTTTTTTGCTTTGAATTCTGCTAAAGCATCTACCAAAATAATTTCCGGCATGGTGATACCACCAAACCGTTCGTTCATGGTAACTAGGCCATACTTTTTTTGTTGGGCATTAAAAAACGTTTCTATCGAAGGGGTCGCAGTTCCTAAAATTACTTTTGCACCATAAATATGTGCCAAATAGACCGCAGTGTCTCGTGCATTATAGCGAGGGGCTGGATCATATTGTTTAAAAGAAGTATCATGTTCTTCATCCACGATAATCAATTCCAAATTTTGAAAAGGTAAAAATAAACTAGAGCGGACACCCATAAGAATTGGTTTTCCTTTTTTTACCAAATGCCACATTTCTACCCGCTCGTTATTGTTCAGTCGAGAATGGAATACACCGATTTGATCTCCAAATATTTTTTGCAATCTTGAGACAATCTGAACGGTTAACGCAATCTCAGGAATCAGATAAAGTACTTGTCCACCTCTAGCAAGGACTTTTTGTATAGCTTCGATATATATCCTTGTTTTTCCACTGCCAGTAACTCCGTGTAATAAAACTACAGATTGTTTTTCGAAAATAGTGTTGATCTCTGTAACGGCTCTTTTTTGTTGTTCAGATAAGGGAGATTGGTCAACGACTTCTTCTGCGTAAGGATTGATTCGACTGATTTCTCGATCGTATAATTCTAGCACTTCTTTTTTTACCATTGCGTTGATGACGCTGGTATCTACGTTTGCCTTTTTGCAAAGATCAGGTCTTTTAACAAATTTATGTTCTTTATTTAATTGTAAAAAAGCCATTAAAGCTTCTACTTGGCGGCCAGACCTTTTTAATAATTCAAAAGCTTCTTGCAGTAATTCTGGGTTTTCTTGATAGGTCTTGGTGAGGCGAACACAAGTGACTGTTTTTGGTTTATATTTTTCTTTGAGTTCTTCTTTTAAATAAATGATCTTTTTTTGTAGTAGACTATTTACTACTGGATAGACGGCCTGTTTATTTTTTTTATCTAAAATTTTTCTGATGTCATTTACACTTAATTCTTGTTGAAAACTTAATGCTTCACAAATCATAAATTCTGCATCGTTGAGTCCTTGGTAGTTGGGATCATAGATTGGGCTTAAGGTAATAAGTGTTTCACTTGAAAGTTTAAAATTGCCAGGAAGTGCAGCGTTCATTACTTCGCCTAAGGAGCAACAATAGTATTTGGATACCCATTGCCAGAGACGATATTGAAGAGGCGTTATTATGGGTTTTTCGTCAATAATAGATAGCAATGGTTTTGGTTTGTACTCGGTTGGTGCTTCGTCGTGGAGGTCGACGACAAGTGCGGCATAACGTTTACTTTTACCAAAGACCACTTCAATTCTAATCCCAAATTGTACCATCTCTGTAAGTTCAGGTGGAACAAGGTAGGTATAGGTTTTTGGAATTGCGATTGGTAAAATAACCGAAACGTAATTGGCGACCGTAGGGGGAATAATATGGTATTCTTCTTGACTCAAATTGCTATTGTATTTGGCCAAAAATACGAAAACTTAAGGTGGGAAAACTCCCTAAAAATAAATATTTTGAGCTACTCGAAAAGTGTTGGCGTGTGCTTCTACAATGTCTGTAATTTTGGTGGAATATCCACCGCCCATACTGATGGCTACAGGGATGTTATTTTTTTTGCAGATTTGTAAAACAAATTCATCTCTTTGTCTACAAGCTTCTCTACTGACTGATAGTCGGCCCAATTTATCAGTAGCCAAAATATCTACTCCTGCCAAGTAAAAAATAAAATCAGGCTGCACTTTATCTAATAGAGGAGGAAGTGTATCTCGTATTGTTTTTAAATAGAGCGCATCTTCTGTTTTATCTGGTAATCCAATATCGAGATCTGATTGTTCTTTTCGGACGGGGTAGTTTTTAGCACCGTGAACGCTAAAGGTAAAGACGGAATTATTATTTTGAAAAATTTCTGCAGTTCCATTTCCTTGATGAACATCGAGGTCTACGATTAAAATCTTTTTTGCAAGATGATGATGTAATAGATAATTGGCTGCGATGGCAAAATCATTTAGGATGCAAAAGCCTTCTCCTCTATTGGTAAAAGAGTGATGGGTGCCACCGGCAATATTCATGGAGATGCCGTATTGCTGGGCGTATAAGGCACACTGAACGGTACCTTTTGAGATATGTCGACCTCGAGTAATTAATGCCTCTGAAAGTGGAAAACCAATTTTTCGTATTTCTTTAGTAGTGAGGGTTAGTGTTTTTAATTTGTCCCAAAATTTTTGATCGTGGGTCCATAGTATTTCTTCTTCTGTCAGTAGGTCAGGATGAAAAAATTGAGCCTCCTTTACGGTTCCTTCATAGACGAGTTGTTCGGGAATCAACTCGTATTTAATCATCGGAAATCGATGTTTTTCGGGTAATGTATATTTATAAACCGGTGAATAAGCAATCTTGAGCATGAATTAGATCATTCTTTTTTGAACATCATTTTTTGAATCACTTTTGTATAAAAGTGATTTGGTCGTTTTTAATTAGCAGAAATAAGTGGAGCAAAAATGCTAGTTAACCTGTTTGCTGATAAGTTAGTACACTGTAACTAGTTGGCTTCTCTCAATTGTATAAGGTGTTAAAGAGAAGCCAACTAACAAAAACATACTCGGCCAATATTACACAATAATTGGGGCGCTTAAGCAAGAGGTAGGAATTCCAAAAGCATCAACGAATGCATTAGCATCGTTTCGTACCGATTGACATAATTGATTGACGAGTCGACGAATTGCTTTTGTTTTTACAGGTTGCATATATTCCTGTTCTAGGTACCAACCTTTGTGTTTTTCAATAGTAGATAGCGCGTAAAGGTCACAGAGTTTTTTGAGTGCGGCTTTTACTGCTGGATCTTCACAATCATTGACTGCCTTGATAAATTGTTCGATTACAATTCGTTCTACGTAAGCATTTGCAAGTTCGAGCATGTGCGTTTGACAACGTAGGAAAGCATCATAGCTATCCATTTTCTTTTTTAGCAAACTACGCATTCGTTGAGTGAGTGAGTATAAAAGATTTTGTTCTCGGTATGCAAATGCACTGAGTTGAAAATCAGGATCACTAAGGTGTTCAATATCTGTTTTTCGAGTAGTATATGGATTTAATTCAGAAATACTGGTAGTGACTTGTTTGGATAAAAATCTAATGACAGCCACATATCCTTCGCTATGAAATTCTTGTTTAAATTCAGAGAGTAATCCTTTCGCAACCAGTTGCATGAGAACGGTATTATCACCTTCAAAGGTGGTGAAGATATCAGAATCTGCTTTTAAGTCTGCAAAACGATTTTCTGCGAGATATCCTTTACCACCACAAGCTTCTCGGCATTCTTGAATTGCTTCGGTAGTAAACCAAGTACTATATGATTTCATTCCAGCAGCTAGCGTTTCAATTTCGCGAATATCTGCTTCGCTGCGGTTGGTGTATTTTTTAGTAAGGTAGGTTAAGCCAAAATCGAGTGCATAAGCTTTAGCGAGCAAAGGCATTAGTCTTCGTTGATGCGTGGCATAATCTAATAAAATCGTTTCAGGTTCTCCATCACGAGGTGCAAATTGTCGTCTTTTTAAAGCATATTTAATAGCGATGGTTAGCGATGTTTTGGCAGCGCTTAGACCTGCTCGTGGTACACATACTCTTCCGCCCACGAGGGTTCCAAGCATGGTGAAAAATCTGCGGGAAGGATTTTGAATAGGGCTGGTATAAATTCCTTTTCCATCAATATCTCCAAAACGATTTAGAAGATTTTCTCTAGGTACTCTTACTTGGTCAAACCAAATACGTCCATTGTCGACTCCATTCAGTCCTACCTTATATCCACAATCTGTTACTTTTCTACCGGGGAGCAATTGGTTATTTTGATCTCTTAGTGGAACTAATACTGCATGGACACCATGATTTTCACCATTGACGATGAGTTGTGCAAAAACACTTGCCATTTGTGAATGTAGTGCATTGCCAATATATTCTTTTCCGGCACCATAGGTAGGAGAATGGATGACTATTTCATCTGTTTTAGGATCGTAAGTAGCTGTTGTTTTTAGGCCCCTTACATTGGAACCGTGTTCTGTTTCGGTCATTGCAAAACAGCCTAATAGTTCGGTCGTACCAGTTTCTTTTAAATATTTTTTGTGGTGTTTTTCAGTTCCGAGCCAAAGGATACTTCCACCAAATAAGCCGAATTGTACACCAAATTTAATGGTTAAACTCAAGTCGTGATAACCGAGGGTTTCGAAAATAGCGGCATAGTTTCCCATATCATTTAATCCACCATATTCGGTGGGATAGGAGGTAGCACCAAGTCCTTGATCGGCAAGTAGTTTACACCAATGTAAAACCTTTTCTCGATAGTCTTCTTTTACAGGAATTGTTTCCAGTTTAAATTCTGGATCACTAAGAATTTGTTTGACCTTATTTCGAATTTCCCCATAATCGTCGTCAAGAATTGAACTAAGTTTTTTGACATCAAAAGTGGGAGATGGAATTTGATTATCTTCTGAAAAGTCTCCTGGTAGATTACTAAAAATACTTCGATGAGTTTGGTGGCTAACTACACCGAGGGCATCTTCTAATGCTTCTAAAGCAGTTCGAGTGGAATTTTGGTTGAATTTTAATATTTGATCTGAGGTAGCGGACTGCTTTGCCATTTCGAGTCCTAGATCCACTAAGGATCGTCGGGAGGAAATTGGTAATCGGCAGGCAGTATCTCTGATGAGGGAGGACCACTCTTTAAATAATTTTTTAGTAGGTGGTTTTCCTGGGTCACTCCATTGGCGTAAGAGTTTTTGATCCTCTTTACTGATAAAGTCTAATTTATTTATTTGGTCATGAATTAATTTTACTTCACTAGGGCTTAGAATACTGTCTGCCCATCCTACATAATATAATGGAAGAAGGGTAAGTACTCCTGGAGAATAAGAACTAATTGGTGGATTATTACTCATAATTAGTTTTTTTACTTTTAGGTTGTGAATATTATTTAAACGGCTTTTCTAGGGTTATAAAAATAAACAAAAAAGACCAGATTCAATGAAGAACCTGGTCGGATGGTGTTTGTTCGTTTTCTCTAAAAAAGTATGTAATTTGGGGTTAATACAAAGTCTGTATTTACCAAAAGGGAGACATTATCCACTCTGATTATTAATGAGGGATGTTGTCTTAAATTTTTGGTTGTTTAATTAAGCTAAATTTTTCTATGGTTGGTGTCTACGTTGGGAAGGTTTGTATTTCCAGTGTAATGGTCAGTAATCCTGAAATAAAACGAGAGGAGTACTTTTCGTTGTATACCTAATTTATTTGCAAAATAAGTGCCAAGTATTTGAATTTGTTAAATTTATAAATTTAAATAATCACAATATGTTAAATAATTTTGATTGAATGGCGCTACGAATGGTCTTAAAAAGGAAAGACCACCGCGGGGGGTGGTCTGGTGACTTTATATTAAAGGGGGATATAAAGTCTTCCTTTATCTTAAACTTAACTTGTGTATTAGTTAAGGTATTTGTTGAATGTATGAGAAAGTATCTACTAAGTGGGGTGTATTGACGATATAAAATTCTTTTTCGTTTTTCTTTTGCTCAATATTACGCAGCTTTGATTCATATGTTTCCATTTTTAATAAACTTTCTGGTTTAGGAATGAAAAAGAGCATCAGTAAAAGCGTAATGTAAATACTTATTACTTGTAATTTTCTCATAGGTTATGATTTTATTTAAATTGTAAATTATTTTAATATGAGAAAAAATTATACCAAAAAAAAAGACCATCACAAGGATGGTCTAAAAACAGACTATGAGAGAACCGCTATGAGAGAAAAATAAAATTTAAAGTCTTGATATTCAGTTGGTTATATTTTTTTTGCTTTGATTATAAATATTGTTTATTAGTAATATATTTTAACTATTTATCCCCTTGGCTCATTGCCAGCCTAAGATTATCGATGTTTTGAGGCTCAGTTGAGGCAAGGTTTTGGGCCTTCTGATCTATTTTCTTAGAAGCAGTAGGATTAACCTTTTTCTTTGAGATAGATAACCTTTCTTGATCTATCAGTTTTAGTTGATAGCAATCCCTTGTTTTTACAATTTTGTCAATTTTATCCATTGGAGTAGGACCATAGAATAAATAGGTAATGGCTGCGAAAAAAATAATAAGAAAGGGGATAATTCGATACATAGTGTTTAAGTTAGTTAGGTTAGTTGTTGTGTTTGTATAGTGTTCTTTTCGTTATTATTTTAGCATAAACTCTAATTTCAGGTTTCAAGTATATTTCAAAACTGTTTGACTATTGATCCAATCGATAAAGTTGATATTTTTCAATAGTATTGATCAATTTTTGATGATAGCGCTTATCAGTAGCGTACCCTGCTTTTTTCAAACCTATCGCCCATTTCTTATAATCCTTATTGTGTGATTTCAAGTGTGCGTATCGACCATTGCTAATTAATCGACTATGTGCTCTCCAACTATCAGTAGGTTTTTCATAAATTCTAAAAAAGTCCTTATGATGATCATCCGTTGCGTTTGAGCAATGTCCTTTTTTACAATTTTTACTAAAGCATTTCATACCAAAGAAATTATTGTTATTCTCTGCTAATCGACTGGTCCCTGCTCGACTTTCAATGAGTGCTTGAGCCATTTTTATGCTGGCAGGGATTCCAAATTTATTCATCTCGCTACGTGCTAATTCTGCATTGGCTCGAATAAACTTCTTAGCTCTACGATCTTGTAAATCATCCGCAGCTAAAGGCGCATAAGGATTAGCAACTGAAAGAGATTGAGATAAATTACTCTCTTTTTCTGCTGCTCTATCATCCGTAAAAACAGATAAAGGAGATGCTAAAGCAAAGTTTAATTGAAAATCCTTTTTGAGCATGATAAAAGCAACCATCGATAAGATACCAAGCTTAAACCACGGCAAATTTTTTCTAAATACATTGGCTTTCAAAAACTGGATAATCCGGTCATTTAATTCCTTTAGCGGGCCTTGTAAAGTCATCCACATCTTTTGGATTACCATAAAAAACAAGGGCACCAAATCTCCAAAAGTCATCTCTGCCTCATTTGGATTTTCTGTACTTCTTAATCGGTCATCCTGCATAGATTTAAGTCCTTTATTTCTAGTATCAATGATGACTAGTGGCACATCTCTTTTTGGATTTCTCATGGTTAAGTATTTTGTAAGTCTTTAATCATGTTGACAATGCAAATATAAAACAAATAGTTAGTTAAAACAAAATATTTTAAAAATAAAATGTTTTAATTTTTTAATTTGTTTATTAAAATTTTATATAATTCATTGAAAGAGAATAGATTAGGAATGATTTGCATGTCAAGAAAATATTTTTTCTTTTGAGAAGAATGCTGGTATTGTTTTTGTCTATTTCAAATGAGATAAGAAATTTCCACTCCTCTTAGTATTGTCCACTTTTTACCATTACGGATTAAGTTATTCCTCTGACATACGATATTAATATTCCAACGTTATTAAGACATCTATTTAATCATTCAAAAAACACATAAAGATGAAATTTAAATTTCTAGGTGCGCTGTTATTGACAATCTTTGCTTTTGCTGGGACCTCTTGTTCAAAAAAAGGTTGCGGTGGTGGTGGCTGGTACGGAAATCGTAACCTCGGCTTCGAATCAACTAAAAAAGACTTTAAAACAATAAATAAGAAGGATGCCGAATGTTTTTTAAATTCTGAAAACTGTATTTCAGCAAATCCTTAATAATAAAACTGCCTCAGGTAGATTGAATCAATCTACTTAGAAAATATTAAAGATAATTTTATCCGTATTTTCAACTATTTCCAAGAGAAGGTCCACAGCGACTTTCTCTTTTTTTTTGCCTTTCAATAAGGAGAATTTTTAAACAACTTCTTGTCCATATTTGGAGTTGTTGGACAACTTCTTTACTTTCGCAGCCATGAAGTTTTTGAAGAATTTCATGTAAAACAAATTAACTATGCAACTATTAAAAGACAAAATCGCCTTGATTACTGGAGGAAGTCGAGGTATTGGAGCAGCCATCGTTCGGAAGTTTGCCGCCAATGGCGCGACCATCGCTTTTACTTATCGTTCCTCATCTGCCGCTGCCGATGCGCTCGTCAATGAACTAACTGCCAACGGAGCAACCGTAAAAGCTTACCAGTCTGATGCAGGTTCCTTTGAACAAGCAGAACAACTGATCAAAACCGTAACGGAAGACTTCGGTCGAATCGATGTACTCATCAACAATGCTGGAATAACCCGTGATAACCTCATGTTACGAATGAATGAAGCTCAATGGGACGAAGTAATTCATACTAACCTAAAATCTGTTTTTAATCTGACCAAGCATGTTTTAAGACCGATGCTTAAAAATCGTAGTGGGTCAATTATCAATATGAGTTCCGTTGTGGGAGATTTTGGTAATGCTGGACAGGCCAATTATGCTGCTTCTAAGGCGGGTATTTTTGGATTCACTAAATCAATTGCCAAAGAGGTCGGCTCTCGAAGTATTCGCTGTAATGCAATCGCGCCTGGTTTTATCGCCACTGAAATGACCGATAGCTTAGATGAACAAACAAAAGAAAAATTTCTCAGCGGTATACCACTTAAGCGGTATGGTAATCCAGAGGAAGTAGCAGATGTATGCTTGTTTTTAGCGTCTGATTTGTCCACTTATGTTTCAGGACAAACGATTAGTGTATGTGGTGCTTTGAATTGCTAGAAAGGGCTGTTGGCTTTTTGCTATTGGCTTCACTCAATCGTGATTAGCGCGTAAAAAGTAAATAAAAAACGCCGATTAGTTTTCATCATGAAAGCTAATCGGCATTTTTTTGCGATCTATAAATTTTGCAATTATATAATCAACATCGCATCCCCATAACTGAAGAAACGATATTTCTCTTTGATCGCTTGTTGGTAAGCATCCATAATTAAATCATAACCACCAAAGGCGCAAACCATAATTAGTAAACTAGATTTAGAAAGGTGCATGTTGGTGATCATCGCATTAGCAATGCTAAATTCGTAAGGAGGAAAGATAAAACGATTGGTCCAACCGTCGGTTGCTTTTAGCAATCCATCCGCCGAAACCGCTGATTCGATACTACGCATAGAAGTTGTTCCTACAGAGCAAATTTTCTTCGTTTTCTTTTTCTTTGCGCGATTAACAATCTCCGCTGCTTCTTGATTTATTCTAAAATATTCTGCATCCATTTTATGCTTGCTCAAATCTTCTACATCAATACTTCTAAAAGTACCTAAACCAATATGCAAAGTGAGTTCTGCAAAATCAATTCCTTTGATTTCTAAACGCTTCAATAATTCACGACTAAAGTGTAATCCCGCAGTAGGTGCTGCTACCGCTCCCATTTCTTTTGCATAAAGCGTCTGGTAACGTTCGCGATCAATTGCTTCTGCTTCTCGATCGATATATTTAGGAAGTGGGGTATTACCCAAAAATCCTAGCATCTCCTGAAATTCTTCCTCTGTTCCGTCATGCAAAAAACGAATCGTACGACCACGCGAGGTAGTATTATCTACCACTTCCGCTACTAAAAGATCATTTTCGTTTTCGTCGCTAAAGTATAATTTATTACCTACTCGAATTTTTCGAGCTGGATCTACCAATACATCCCAAAGGCGAGATTCGTGGTTCAGTTCTCTAAGTAGAAAAACTTCAATCTTAGCACCCGTTTTTTCTTTGCGCCCATAAAGTCGCGCTGGAAAAACTTTGGTATTATTAAATATCATACAATCCTCATCATCAAAATAATCAAGGACATCTTTAAATATCTTATGTTCTATTTTTCCGGTTTCTCGGTGAACGACCATTAAGCGAGATTCGTCTCGCTGTTCGGATGGGTATTTAGCAATTAGTTCCTCTGGTAAATCAAATTTGAATTGAGATAATTTAGTACGCATAAATTGTTTTTTAAAAACTTGAACTTAGAAGTTGTTTAAAAACTTCTTAAAAAGAGGGCAAAGATAAGTTTTTTCGAGCGAAGTGCCCAAACTATAGAACCTCAAACCATTCTTAATTACCCTAACTACTCACTAAAATCTGTCCATCTATCGTCAAAACCATAAAATCCGTCGAATTCTTACGTCCGATTCCCTAAAATAGGGTAGCTTAGAGCCATTCTTTTATTATACCCTAATCATGCTCTTTAAGATCATTTCCGAAAGTATCTCTCAGGCTCTGCAGCAATTGGCAGGCAATAAGCTCCGTAGTTTTCTATCGCTACTAGGGATTAGTATTGGTATCTTTTGTATCATCGGTGTTCAAACGGCCGTGGATTCGCTCGAAGACAATATTAGGGGGAGTTTTGATAAACTTGGTAGTGATGTGGTTTATGTGTCCAAATTTTCCTGGGCCGAAGATCCAGGCCAAAATTATACGAAGCTATTGCGTCGTCCAAATCCAGATTATAAGGATTATCGGGAACTAAAGAAAAGTTTGAAAACCGCTGAAGCACTCTGTCTCAACGTTGGTTTGGGGATGAAGACCATGCAGTATAAATCAAATAGTGTAGATAATTCTGATGTGTTGGCGACTACCGAAGGATATGCTGAAATCTATAATCCTGAAATTGAGAAAGGACGGTATTTCTCCGCAAATGAGTTTACTTATGGAGGAGATAATATTGTGATTGGATACAATATCGCACAGCAGCTTTTTGGGAATATCGAACCAGTTGGTAAACAGGTTAAACTAATGGGGCGGAAGTTGACCATCATTGGGGTGATTGAAGAGTCTGGAGAAAGCTTGATCGGAATTATGGATTATGATGATTCGGTTTTATTGACTTACGAGAATGCAAGAAAATTTGCTAATCTAAAATCAACCAATGTTTTTGGTAATTCTAGTTTGAGTGTCAAAGCCAGTGAAGGGATTGATAATAAACAGCTCAAAGATGATATCACAGGCGTATTACGAGCACACCGTCGTTTAAAACCAAAAGAAGAAGATAATTTTGCGATGAATGAGATCTCGATTATGACCGCTGCTTTCGATGCTTTTTTTGGGGTATTGAATTCGATTGGTTTGGTGATCGGAGGTTTTGCTATCTTAGTAGGAATGTTTAGTGTGGCGAATATCATGTTTGTTTCTGTAAAAGAACGAACCAATATTATTGGTATCAAAAAAGCACTTGGCGCTAAGCGATTTGTGATTCTTTTAGAATTTTTAATCGAAGCAATTATTCTTTGTCTGTTAGGTGGATTGATAGGATTAGCTTTTGTTTTTTTAATTGTAAAAGGATTAAGTGCCGCAGATTTCTTTGCGTATGAAATTTATGTTTCCAGAGGCAATGTCATTTCCGGACTGATTTGGTCTACCGTCATTGGAATGTTAGCAGGGGTAATTCCTGCTTTACAAGCTTCTGGCATGGATCCAGTGGAGGCCATCCGGAGCAAGGGATAAATAGTGGGTTACTGAATAATAGGGGTTTTGAATGAAATGTCCAGTCGTATGCGAGATTACTCGTCAAGAAACTTCAAATGCAAATTCAAGCGCAAAATCAAACACTTCAATCGCGTTTTCTCAATTAGTCTTCATCTGCTTTCTTAATTTTTTATGTTAAAGAGAAAATTGATTTTGCCATTGCGCTTGAAATTGAATTTGAAAAAAAAACTTGTCTCTTTTCATATTATATTTTTTTTGAATTTGATTTAACCTTTTTTACTTTTCTTAGTCAAATTCTAAAGCCAACGCATTATTTTATTTATTTTTAAAAATAAATCCTATGAAGTATTTCCCAATATTTTTGCTCGTCTGTCTTTTTTTTGTTGGCTGTGAATTGCTCCAACCCGTTGGGAAAACCAATACGGGGGATTCTGATGATCCACCTGTGATTGATAATCCAATTGATAATCCAACGACTAATACTGACCCAACCATAGAGGACCCGAAAACTGATCCTCCCATCAATTATCCTCAAGGTAGTGCGATGGTAAGAGAGTGGATTCATCGCCCTTTGCATCCTGATAATTTTCAAAGTGTACAATTTAAGCTCAATGCTTTAGAACGGAACGGAGCCGATAGAGTAGTGCTTTCTATTTATGAATATGAATGGTATCGCAACAATGAAGGTCTCCCTTCCAAACGAAAACGTACCAATGGTAAATGGGGTGTCGCCAAAGAATGGGCCTTTACAGAACCTTTAAAAAATATTAATCTAGCCTATACCTATCCAAGCGGCTTTCCGGCGGGAACGAACGTAGAATATATTTTCCAAATCTTTAGTGTAGATGGAAAGAAAACGGAAAAACTTGCACTTTTTGACGCCGGAGATTCTATTTGGCCGAATGATAAAATCATGTTGTATGCAACTTCTCGGCATGTGCTAGGACAGTCCATTAATTTATGTTTTCTGCCAGATACGGATTATAATACGAATGGAGATGCGCGTAATTGGTCCGCATTTTTAGGCGATGTCGAGGATTTAGTTTATAACGGGTATCATAAAAATAATATGGTCAAAAACCATAAAGAGAATTGGGCCTTTTTCTATACGAGAGAAGCGGTAGATGGATTTCAGCTCGCACTCGATTTTGGAAATCCAGACCGGTTTCCTTCGTTTATGAAAGATAATATAATTGACGGAATTGACGCATTTGGATTGTTACATAAGAATGAATATAGTGATGGCGCTTATTTGTTAGGAAATCTACAATTCCTTGCTCAAAATTTATTTACCTCAGAGTCGTATAATCATGGAACTGCCATTCACGAAACAGGACACGCTGTCTTTAATTTGAGTGATGAGTATAATGGTTGTGTCTGTTTTGAAGCGGATACAGGTTTAGGACAAAATGTATTTAGTAGTCGTTCTGCTTGTGAATCATTTAATCATACAAATGGTTTTAGTGATGTAGATTGCACGGAGCTAACAGGTTATAATGGAATGGCTTGGTATATGTCAGAGCGCGATGTTTATTTTCCAACTATGCAAATATGCCAAGACTTTAATCGCTCAAAAGGATATCCGGTAGAAAGCTGTATTACCTTTCAGGATGTAGACGGAACGCTCTCTTACCGATCGAATGCGGGACTATGTATTATGCAAGATGACGGAGATGATATTTTACGAGATTTTCAACAAACTTGTGGTAGCTTAATTGAAGATTATTACGAACGATTGGAACATAGTGCTTTGGCCGTAGCTCCAAAACCATTACAAGATAATGCTTATGGTTATGAAGAAGTTGCGTTATTAGAATTAGAAAACAACAACGGAAACTGGGCGATGGAATTAGAAGAAGTACGTTATGGGATTCCTGCCAAAGACCGAGTCGCGACCGATGCTTATACGTTATCCGTTATAGGAAATGATGATCAGACCGTATATGCGACTACTTTAGATCGACCAAATCGGGTTAAATTTGAAGGAGGAGATGAACGACAGCATAAAACCATAGAAACAACCAAGGCTACAATGAAAATCGCGATTCCGTATAATAAGCGCGTAAAAGATTTGCAGTTGTACGATAATCAACCTCCACGAGCGTTGCCTGGAAATATGATCATTCGAGGAACCAAACGAGGGAAGGGAATGGTGAAGAATTTTCCATTGGTGGCGAAAAAGATGAGTGGGGAGTAGGGGAGTGTTTTGTGTTTTACGAATGAAGGAAGTTGAATAAATAGTTGGCTTGCTTCATTCGTAGAACATGTGTATTAAAAAACTAACATCATGTAACCCAAAAATAAAAAAAGCAAGGCTCTCTGATGAGAAACTTGCTTTCCAAAACCTATTTTAAGATCAAAGTTATTCTTACCAGCTAATGTCGTCTTCGGCAACATCCTCTGTTACGTCACTGCTGTCATTTTCTTTGCTTTTCTGGTAAGCGGCATCACTTTCCGCTTGACTAGCTTCCCACTCTTCGTGTTTGCGGGTGTACTCGTCGTAATCATAATCAGGCATCAACTCTGTTTTTACATAGTCGACTGCTTCAGTTAATCCATCTAAAAAGCGGTTAAAATCCTCTTTGTAAAGGAAAATTTTGTGTCTTTC
>JALZUU010000724.1 GCA_023300665.1 Saprospiraceae bacterium
TGACCTCTCAATTTGCATAGAAGAATAAAGCTATTGGTAAACCTAAGCGCTCGGTCAATCAGTGATCTTGAAACTTCAATATAAAGAATACCTTCCTTTGGCCACGCGTTACCATAACGTAAATGCTTATATGCATGCGAAGATTTTAAATAGTTCCGGGCCATAACAATCATTGGATCAGGATATAATAATTTCTTACCAGGTTTACTTTCTTTTGGAAACTGTGATTTAATCTCCTTAGCTTTTATGGAAAGTTTTCTCCGATCTCCCCTGTTATATTTATATTTAGTCATGATTAGGATGGTTGAATTGGTTAGGAGTGCTGCTGCTTAGTTGAAGTCCAAGCGCGAAGAGCAGCTGCACGAGCGCCAAGAACAAGTGCCCAGCATAATGCGAGCTCTTGTGACTAGGCTTTGTTTTAAGGAAACTCATCAAACTCCAATTTCAACTCCTGACAAATAGCCCGAATCTCCTCATGCGTATAAAAACTAAGATGTGGATTTAAATAATTAGCAATCAAAGTAGAATTTAAACTAACCGGAAATAAGCTCTTTATCTCTGAATACTTAACACCCAATCTTCTAGCCAATTCCTTTCTAAATCGTTTTTTGATCTTTACTTTTTTAACTGCTCTTCTAAACCTCATTTCCCATTCTAAAGAATCATATAATTTGCATTTGATCACCTTATAATCCAACTCCATTTCGTAGCAGATATCTAATTTTTCTTTTTTCAAAATCTTTAAATATTTTTTTAATTTTCTCTTAGTTTTCATCGTGTTTTACTTTTAGCTGTATCATTATAACTGACCCAATAACAAGCTATTCATTTTGATATTTTCTAAATCAAGGAGCAGAAAAAATTTTAACCTAATACTTATTCATTATCTCCTCTACTTCAAAATGCGCTTAATTCTTAACTCAAATACTCACCTTTTATGGCTTAACCCAGATTAGGAAAGTATATTTTTATAAGAGGTGGCTCAGTTGGCCTAGTTGGTACAGTTGGCGCGATCTAATAGATTTATATTCAAAGTAAGCCAACTGAGCCAACTAGGCCAACTCTTGCGTAAA
Source organism: Saprospiraceae bacterium (assembly GCA_023300665.1). Classification (GTDB taxonomy): domain Bacteria; phylum Bacteroidota; class Bacteroidia; order Chitinophagales; family Saprospiraceae; genus JALZUU01. Next base: position 1,074 of record JALZUU010000724.1, read on the forward strand.
AAATAAATTTTGTTCTAATCCTCTTTTCAATCTGTATTTTATTTTCAACGCTGAGGTTCTATATTTTTTGAATACTCACCGTACTTTTCAAGATCCGTCTGACTCAAAAGTCCTTCTTCCAATAACTCCTTTAAATATCTTACCGCTGTTCGTTCCCCTATATTACATTTCTTACAAAATCCCATCGCATCTTTTCTTTTAAACTTACTAGGTAACGCATTATAAAAATTTTGTTTCCTGATATTGTTGAATTGAAAAACATACCTTTTGTTTTTCGGTAACCGATCAAACACAAAAAAAGAATGTCTCCAGTAAGTCTTTGTTAATTTTATAGCCGCTTCAAAATCGAGGTCAGTACAAACTAATTTTTCTTTACTGTCGCGCTGCTCAAATTTTCGAAGGGTAGATAAAATCATCGCTATTCGATAACAAATCAATCCTAACCTCCTTACAATACTACCCGACTCATCTCCATAATCTTGAACTGCTTCTTTCAACATTTCTTCGAATTGTGTATTTGATTCGTCCCAATGTTCATTCTTCAAAGAAAACTCTGTAGGATGTGCTTTTAAAAAACGAACCATTTCCGAAGCATCGATTGACAACTGCTCGTAGAAACTGTCTGAACGATCAATTCTATATCTGGGAGACTGATCCAACCAAACATTATCCATTTGAAAAATGTAAAAAATAAACCTGGAAAACAATCCATCTTCTGCAGAAGGAATCAAATTTGTAATCTGACCTGGTGTTCCAGATAAAACAACTGATAATTTAGGATTCTTTATTTTTACAAAATCTTTCGTAGATTTTCGACTATAAGAAATAATATCGTGATGAAAAGCTTTGCGCAACATATCCGAGTAACTCCCCCATTCCTGCTTTAAAACATTTCCTAAAGTGTCTGCTTCTGTCTCAAATAAAATACCCGATCCTTCATTATTCTTTAAGTGCTCGATCAACATCGCTGAACTTGAATTGGCTGGAATAAATAATGTTTTCAATCCTTCTTCTTTTGGTTTTAGTGGCGACTCCTCTAATTCTCCATTCTTAAATTTCTTTCGATCTGATGAATAATTTTTTACCGCTTTATCATAAGCAGCTTTTCTTTGCTCATTTTGCTCCGTCAATTCATCATCATACTTTGATCCCAAAATTTCTGCGTACTTCAATGTACCCTTACCACTTGCTGCTGGAGCTACCACAAAAGCATACAAATTTGCACCATATTCACTGCCTCCATATCTACCAATTACATTTGGTAACATTCCACTCAATACACCCAAAGCACCCGTCATAAAAACATCCCGCTCCCTTTCATAGATAAGTGGATCACAAGCTCTTTTTAATAAATCAGGCAGATGATTATAAACACTTGCAGGAATAACCGGAGGAACTTCACCAGGCAGCTCTATAGCTGGATTAGTCGATAAATTAGACACAGTTTGAGGTAGAGAATATGGCTGCCAATTGTAAGCACTTCTAATGGTCTTTTCAATCTCTCCATTATCTAAATCAAATGACGTTTTACTTTCATTAATAGCCACCTCCAAAGGAATTCCTGAATGGCTACAAATGACTCCTAATTGATAAATATAATTATTCCGATTGCCTTTTTTAAATTCTAATTTAGCATTTGTTTGAGTTATACAAATCGTAAAAGCTTGTTTATAATCAATGGTAAGATTTGCTTCCTCATTCGAAAGATCAGGAGCTCTTCCTGGTGTTCGTCCCATTGCCTGGTTAGCACTTTGAACAAAGTCTGTATTAGATTCAAAAATATCAAAAACCGTACTTTCTTCATTAAAATAAGCTTCCGGATCATACGACATAAAACAGAGTCGCGTAATGTCTTTTCCACTTTTATCAATCTCTACCATCAGGCTATCTTTGTAAAAATTCATCACCTGCCAGTATGCAACACTATGTTTTGTCATTTCAGAATCTACCTCTACAATAATCTTTAGACCTCTTCCACTCGGACTGATAAAAACTAGTTTAGTATATGGAAGCTTCCTTGTCTTCATAATTAAATCTGGTAAAACTTCTGGATCTAATTTATCAATGTCCAGAATCACAAATGGATTATATGTTTTTAAAAACGACATCTTCCTACCTCCTTCAAATAAACCTGAAACCGTAAATGCCACCAGACCTTTTTTCAGTCGGTTAACCTTTTCCTGATCACCACTCTTTACCAGTTCTCTGATTTTTGAAATAGCATCTTTATAATGATTCCCACGAATTTCTTCAACAATTTGGGATAGGGTTCGGCTCCCAATTTCTTTTGTAAAATTTTTAAATAATGATATATTTCTCATGTTAATTTTATTTTAGAAAAGGTACTTGATAAACTTTATTATTGGGATTATATTCGATTATCAGACTCAAAGAAAACCAAGACAACTGTTTACTCAAACACCTTTTATTGATTTAAAAACTAACTTACCTTTATAAAAAGTAAGTTAGTTATACTTCTATCTTGTGAACTTAGAAAATTGTCGCAGTAGGCACTGATAAGCGATCATAAACAAAAAGTCCATGTTTCAAATAATTCTCTGCCAACCAAATAGCCACTTGAAAATCATCATCACTACAAACCAATTCCATCCCTGAATGCTTCTCCTGAAATTTTCTGATCGTCGATAAAATCATGGCTATTCTAAAACAGCTCAACCCCATTCGATTCACAATACCCAATGCTTTCATTCCAAAACCTTGCTTTGCTTCTTTCATCATTTTCTGAAAAGTTGAATTCAGTATTTCCCATTGCGCCATTGTTAAGGTAAATTCAGTTGGATACCTCTCTAGAAAGTGAATCATCTCTAAAACATCTTTAGATAAATCTTCATAAAACACTTGAAGGTCCGGCCCCATTCCCCTTGGTGAAACATCACGCCAAACTGCCTCACTTTCAAAAGCATAGAACATAAAACTTGAGATCAAACCATCTTCCAAAGAAGGGATAAATTTTGTCATATCATAAGGTGTTCCAGACAAGGAAACTGATAACTTTGGTTGGTTAATTTCCATAAGACCTCCATCAGATTCTCGACTAGACTCAATGGATTCATGATGAAAAACCTTCCTCAATAGATCTGGATATCCACCCTGATACTGGTTCAATGCATTTCCTAAACTATCTGCGTCTGACTCAAATAAAATCCCTGAACCTTCATTCCGATTTAAATATCCAATCAAGGTATTAGGATTTATATTAGCTGGAATAAATAAATATTTAAAATCTGGTTCCTTTGGTGCTTTTGGTTCTTCTACTAAATCTCCATTTTTGTATTTCATACTATCCATCTCAAACTTTATCAGCGCTTTCTTGTAATCCTCTTTCTTCTTTTCATTTGCCTTAGATAATTTCTTTCCATAAGCCTTCCCTAGATATCTGGCAAGGTTAAAAGCACCTTTACCACTCGCTGGAGGAGCAACTACAAAAACAAATAAATTTGGATAACATAACTTATTATCATAAACTCCACTCACACCTGGTAGCAACCCACTTAAAATACCCAAAGCACCTGTCAGAAAAGCATCTCGTTTCTGATGACGATCCCTAAATGGACTACAACTTTCTTTTAGTAAAGCAGGTAACTTATCGTAAATCTGTGAGGGAATAGCCGGAGGAAACTCCGTAGGGATCTTTCTAGATTCTTTTATTGACTCAAAAGGTTTCCAGTTATAAGCACTCTTGATCGTTTCTTCAATTTCATTTTTCGATAAATCAAACGATTTATTACTTTCATCAATCGCCACCTCAATCGGAATATCAGCACAGTTACAAAGTATCCCTAACTGATAAATATAATTATTCCGATTTCCTTGTTCATAAACTAATTTAGAATTAGCTTCAATAACACAAGTAGTAAAATTTTGCGAATAATTACTCATTAAATCTGTCCCCTTATCCGCAAGTTTCAGAGATTCTCCTGAAGTAGCAGCCAAGATTTCTTTACTCAACTTTTTTCCTGTTTTAACTTTAGTGGCTGCAATTTTATAAACCGTACTTTTAGGATTAAAATAAGCGTTCGGATCATGTGACATAAAACACAAACGGGTAATATTATTCCCATTCTTCTCGATTTCTACTGCCAGCCGATCTTCATAAAAATCACGGACTTGATGACAACCCAAATCATGCATCTTCATTTTAGAATCTACTTGAACAATAATTTTCAAACCACAACCACTCGGACTTACAAAAACAGCTTTCGTAAATTCAATGTGCTTTATTTTAAAAATCAAATACCGTAAAAAATGCGGATCTAGGTTATTAATATCCAAGACCACAAAAGGATTATAAGTTTTTAAGAAAATCATCCTGGGGCCACCTTCAAATAAACCCGAGACTGTAAAAGCCACTAATTTCTTTTTCAACTCATTTGCCTTTTCCTGATCACCAACCTCAATCAATTTCCTGATTTTTAAAACAGTTGTCTTATGATCATTCCCTCGAATCTCTTTGATAATTTGAGCCAAACTCAGACTACCAATTTCCGTGATAAAATTTTTAAATAATGAAATATTTTTCATAGTAATAATTGTTTTGTAAAAAGTAACTAAGCAATTCAGATACCTTTTAGTGATTAAAAAATAACTTACTTCTCTCACAAAGCAGCTCACTCATGATCCTTGTATTTTAGAAATTAGAGAAAGGAATCGATCCCAATCCGATATAAGCATCCTTATCTACCGACACCATACAAGTATGTTTAGCCCGCGTTCCTGCCAAATCAAAGACCTTAGCTCCTGTCAATTTTTTATAATATTTAACTGCCAGTTTAAAATTTGAATAATGACTATCAGGTCTTCCATTCCCGTTAACCAAAATCACCAATCCAGATTTTAGCGCATTTTCAAAACAAGCCAATACATAAGGATCCTTTATCAATAAATCTTTCACAGACTTTCTATCCCGTTCGCTCATGTAAGGAATCTCCAATAATAAATTTCCAGAATAACTCACCATCTTCAACTCTCCCCTACTCGATGTAAAATTCCCTGCCACTGAAAATCTAGGAATAATCCGAACCAACGAATCGTACTCTCCTCCAGGATCATCCTCATAACATTCCCGAAGTCTTCTCACCAGATATTGATATTTACCAGTCTTGATATAATTCAGCATATTATATAATGGCAACATTCTCTTTGGACGATGGTAGTAATTGAAAAGCGTTATGATAGACATGATTTTTATTTTTTAGAATTAGAAAAAGGGCGGACCGATAGTGTTTCAGACTAGACATAGCCCGCCCGGGCTTTGATGTGCATCAAAGCGAAATTGAAAAATGAAAAAACAGGTAATTAAAAGATTATACTTGTATAATTACTCAGGCGTAGGAATCGAAGGAGCCTCCTCTTCTAAGAAGGTGCCTGATGATTCTGTTCGAGAAAAGTTTCGATATCAGACATTCGATAATAAATTTTCTTCCCTTGTTGAGAAAAACCAATCTTGCCTTCATCCCTCCATACCTGAGCGGTACGAGGAGAAACCCCCATTAGCTTAACAAATTCATCAGTATTGATAAAATGTTCCGCTGGAGAAGTAATGTTTCTCAAGTGTTCCTTCATTTCCTGTAAAGAATCCTTGATTGCTGCCAAGTCTGATTTTGATAAGATGATTGCTTCCATAGTATTTAAATTTAGAAGTGATTAAATAATATTAACAGCAGCAAAGTAAATTCAAATAATTTGTTTAAAAAACCTCAAATTTAGAGGAACACTCCTTTTTAACCCCAATATTGAATTTTTATGTGTAAAATCATCCGAAAAAAAATTTCAGGTAGCTTCAAAAGAATAAGTCTCAAAACATTTTACTTACATATCAAAACTAAATTACTTTAAAAAACATTTTGTTGCACCATATTGCAGGTTTCTCAAAAACATCTCATCACATCTCTAATTTTAATTTGGGATATTTATTTTTATAATATTCAAATTATTTCATCTTTTTTTCAAAAAACATTACTTATCCAGGATCATATATCCGAAACATCTTAAAACAAAGACACCTTTATTTGTTTTTTGCATTATCAAAATCAGTTCTATTATTCTCTGTCAAATACTTCCTGATTGTACTTTCAGGGTAAAGCTTCCCATCCTTATCACAATAATTATCACTAATCCATCGAGCCTCCTTAGTAATACTCATATTCGTTACAAACGCTCCTTTCTTATCTTTTAACTTTCTCATCCTACTATAGAATCTCACCAATTGTTTTCCAGTACCTCTAAATTTTTTCAACTTCTCTTTCTTCTTCGAAACCTTAACCACCTTTTTCAAAAGTATCAATACCATATCCACAAACCTTACAAAGGAATCTTCCTTTCCGGCATTCTTTCGTTCTTTAAAATAATCTATCCTAAGCTGTTTTAAAATAGAAATTTGATCCTTATAGGCAGGACTAGCTTCTAGTGTATCCAGCAGTCTTATTAATTCAAATTCCTCCTTTAACTCATTTGCGTTAGCAAGACGATACCCCATCCTCGGCTCCGCAGCAAAACCTGCCATTTCCACAGACAATTCACCAATTAATGTTTTTAATATTTTAAATCGAATCTTATTTGATTCAGTAGGCTTAAACTTATCAGCAATTTCCAATAACTCATCAAACTTATATAACCACCCTAAAGGATCTTCCATGAGGGAGCACTGATACTTTAAAAAGCGCTCCATCCCATCCTTAGAAAGTTCGAGTACAATTCTAAGAAGACAAATACAATACTGCTTATGATCAAAAGCATTACCTTTTCTAAAATCCGGAGCATAGTGAGGATAGGCTTTGGTGGACACATCAAACAAACCAGGCTCCTGCTCTCGAATATCAATAAAAGGATGTTCTTTATATTCCACCCATAGGAATCCCGCTTCCCAATCGTTAATTGCAAACATTAAAAGTATGTTTTAATAATAACAGACCAGTCTTACAGCGCATTATTGCGTTGTCCCTCCCTGATCAGAAAGTATACAAAGTAGCCCCAGGCTACGTAAAATAGTTCTTAGGTGAATGAATCTCAACAGTTAAATACCTCTTATAGCGTATTACTTGTTATGCGTCGGTGGGTGGAAATAAGTGATTGGGCTCATAGTATAATGTAGTGTGGGGCTCAATATAATTAAATTACAAATTAAAAACAAATTGTTTCATGTTTTAATTAAATGGATGCTTCTTGGAGTGATCTGTCTCTTAAATTTATTTCTTAAAAGACTCTTAGGGATCGCTTAAGAAAGCGACTAGATATTTATTCCTAGCAATTGTTTCTTGTAGAGATGTATCTACACGTGGACATTTAAATCACATCAATATTGATCTATATTTAGTTTTTTCATGCCTAAATATCCAAGATATATTTACAAAAAGAACAATCAACTCATTTTTTTATCCCCCTTTTGTACTAGAGGCAAAAATTCAGAATCCTGACTAATAAAGAATTAAGCATAAAACACTCACCCTATACATTCAAAATGTTAGACTTAAAGCATTTCAAATTTAATAAAAATATTCTTTTGAACTAAAATCAGAAACCTGATTTATCGGTAAAAATGGAAATAGCGGTTAAAGACAAAATCACTAGCTTTAGCATAGTATTTTTTTAAATTGAAAACATATAGTTATTTGAAAGAATAATAAATAGTATAAACTCTTTTTTTAGGTAGCATTACTGTTTATTAAAAAAAGTTCATAATTAAAACTAGAATTCATGAAAACTAAAATTTTAACTCCTCTTTTTCTTTTCATACCATTTATGTTATTGTCTCAAACTATTTCAGTTAATAGTACAAATGCAAATGGGCCAAATACTGGATCAATCACTGCAACTATTGTAGATCCCGACGAAGAATTTGCTCCATATCAGTTAATTTGGACAAACAGTAATGATGATGAAGTAGCAAGTTGTATCCTTGAAAGTGCAGATATTTCAAACGGACAAGTTTCTTGTGTAGCAATAAATCTCAATCCAGGAACATATTGTCTTGAAGCGACTGCTTTTATTTGTGATCAGGTAGAGCCTGCAGAAATAAATAGGTGTTTTACTATTTCAGGATCTAATTGTACGAATATGCTTGCAGATTATTTCCCTTTTGAGCTTCAAGATGCCATTTGTTCTTCTGAAACTATTGATCAAGTGGTAATGGTATTTTCAGATGTAGGAGAATGTGCCAGAAATTCAATTGGAGAGCAAAGTGTAAATTTCGAATGGTCTAATGGTCAGACATCTGCCTATCCAACTGAATTACATCCCGGTGAGTATTGTGTAACGATAACTCCAAATGACGACGTAGCACCAACATGTTCAAGCTGTTTTTTTGTATCCTGTATAGAAGTTCCAAGATTGGATAAACCAATTGTAGTTAATTCCAAGACAAGCGATATTTGCTTTTCCTCTTATGTTTACAAAGGGCTTACGATAAATTTCCGCGTTTCTGGTTGGATAAATGTCGAAGCAACGGGTGGTTTTGGGACTTTTGAGATTACATGGTTAGATGGAGATAATTCAGGAGCTTATCGCAGCGTAAGTGTTCCTGGTACTTATTGTGCCCAAATTAAGGACGAGTGTGGCAACATCGATTATGAATGCTGGGATATTGAAGAAAATATATCCACTGGTCCTTGCCCTGTTCTATACGATCCCAAAGGCGATATCTTAAATTTACTAGCAACTAGAAATGAAATTACCTTAAATCAGGGGACATTTAATTCTGAATTGGAGATTGGAGAAGATTGGGAATTACGTCTAGAGGAATCTTCTTTTGATTTCGCAAAATATAGTATCTCACATAAGGATGAAGCAAAAGAATTTGGAAAAATTGACATCATCGGTCAAATCGAAAAGGCTGAAGAAAAGGATAATGGAACACCATCTAACACCACTTATTCCAATCTAACAACAAGTGTAAAAGTTTTCCCAAATCCTGCCTTCGATATTGTAAATATCCAGATAATATCTGAGAACTCAGAGTCTGATGTTTTACAAATGTTTAATATTTCAGGAAAATTAATGTTTGAACGACCTATTAATTTAACTGAGGGTGAGATTACTTATTCTATTAATGTTGAGAAATTTCCAAGCGGAGTTTATTTCCTAAAAACACAGCTTTCAACACCAACAAAACTTATCATTACAAAAAATTAATGACATGAAAAATTATACATCAAAATTAACTCTTTTATTATTTTTTACTTTTGTTTCAGGAAGTTTCCAAATTACATCAGGGCAAGAGACTTTGAATAAGGAAGATCAAACTACAGCTACCACTTCAAACGAAGATGGGATTGAGTATGAATGTGTTCCATGTGAAGTGAAATATAAGCGGGGTCCGACAATAATAGGAGGATTACCATTCCCTCCTAAAAAAAGCATATTTTTACCAACAGGAGGAACAGTCAATTTATATACACAATTTGCCGATCCGGATAAAAGAAAATATAAAGGAAGTGGCTGTCCACTAGATGAAAACGGTCAAGCTATAACTGGATGGGTTCCAATTGAATGTATTGGTGGTCACGAAGCGGTTTTTAAAATTACGGAGCTTCAAAATAAGGCTTCATTCAATCCAACGGATTCCAACATTGACCAACTTACTCAGGATGCATCCTTTTTTAAGGTAAAAAAATATAGGCAAGATATCTATAAAGACATTTATGATTATTCAAGTGAGCAGACAATATTATACACATCGTCAAACTGGACTTCTGGAAATATTGAAGTTTCTGTTGATATTTTAGACAATACTCCATTACCAATACCGAGTGATACTACTTTTGAAGTTAATGGGTCTTGTCAAGATCCCTCTTTGACAAATTATCAAATTTGGACAATAAAACATAGTAACAATGTGCCATTAGAACTCAAAACGAAAGAAGGGAATCCAGCGGACAATACCTGGATAGATATGTTTGACTTTGATGACTTTGTAGTGCCATACTCTTATCTTGGTGTCGATTCTTGCGAGAATACTGGGGATGGTTTCCCAAGTCATATAGTCACAGAATTTTTCTCTTCCACAGAACCATTATTTGAGCTTTCTGATCTTAGGCAATCTTGGTTAGATGAGAAACAAATAATGACACTGGATCAAGCAGTCGAGGAGTTATTTGTTCGTAATTTAATGCCAGCACAAAATGTAAGCTTTGTATTGGATTCTGAGAGTGAATTTGCTGACGAGCATGGAAGATTTGAATGGAACTACATTGACGATCCAGAGACAACTCTCGAACAGATGCTTATCTTTACTGTTTTTAAGCTAGGATCATTAGAGGCTGATAAGATTGGTTATGTAGTTAATCAAGAGTATCGGACAGCAAATGAAATTTCGCTTGGCACTACAGAGATAAAGCGAGCACTCAGGCCTTTCAATCCTCCTAGTTCACAGGTTTCCTGGTATATCAACAAAAATCATACAGATATTTGTTCTCAATAAAAAATAATATTCTATCATTTTACTAAAAAATAAATTTCATTGAAAGCAATTTTTCTTTTTTGTTACTTATTTTTCTTTTCTTTTTCATTAGTTGGGCAAGACTCCCTTCTGAATATCAAAGTAGTGGAATATGAATTAATAACTGATCTAAGAACAAATAATTCTTGCAGTATGAAAAGTTTTAATCAAGTTGCTAATTTTTATTTAGACAAAGAATCCAAAGAAGAATTCAATATGTTTTTTTCTAATTTCTTCTCTTTTAATCCAGACTCTCTTAAACTTAACTTTCTCCAAGATTTAGTTAAATCTTCTTTTCAGTATTCTAATTTTCTCGAAGATCACAACTATTCAAAATTTTCAAATTATTACGAGATTCTAAGGTCAAGAGTTGGATATTTATTAATTTCACATCAAGAACTTCTCCTTAGTTCAGCAAAGTTTCATTTTTCTTCTGATAATACAGAATTAGGCTATAGTTGTCTAAGTGAGGTAATGAAATTATACGAATCTCGTTTTGTAACAAATGATTTTTTGATTAAAAAGCGTTCTACAAAAGAACTGAAATTTATTTCTTCTCAATTAGCACATAAAGCGTTTATTCTTTTTGTATCTCAATTACCTGTCGATGATTATAGGTTTAAAATGTTTGCAAAGCATGAGCGATACGGAAAATATCGCTCTCAGAATAAAAATTCTGTTTACAAAATCATAAATAAAAAACTTAACAGTGAGGGATATGTTCCTATTGAACTCCCAAAGCAATCTCAAGGTAGAGTAAAGATTGATATGGAAAAACTTATTGAGAATGAAAAAAAAGAAACAGAGGCCTATAAAAAGAAATATGATTGGATCAAAAAAGAATAGTTATTTAATTATTTTTTCAGTTTACATCTTCTCGTTATCCTTCATTAGTGATTTTTTTTCTAGAAATACTCACTCTGAAATTTCTATTTTTTCTACCAACGATTGTACCTGCAAACAAAATGACACCATCAAAGTATGCTACTTACCAAACGATCCATATTGCTTAGGCTTTGATCTTACTATCTGTAATTATTCCTTAGATGGTTTTTTTATGGAAAATAGCCTTTCCTTAAAACTGCTCAATCCAGCATATTTCGGCCCTACAGGAATTGTAAAGAATTCACTTATTCTAGACCCTATTCAGGACATTACCAGTGTAGAAGATATAACTTGCCAAGCATGTGATCTTTTTTTTGTTGGCTCTTTCAATATTGATACCATTGCTGGAACTGGTAGTAATACAGCCACTTCTGTTCCTCAAGCAACCCTAGAACATATAAAAGCATGGTCAACTAATTGTGAGAGTAATTTAGTCATTGTAGGTCAGGCAGAGGCCGTTCCTTGGGGATATAGCGTTGGGAATGTTAATGTTAATCCAAATTTTCCTGCACCTAACAATACCCTATTCTCAATATTCGATAGACCATTTGGAGTAGTTGATTCATTTAATCAAGGAGGGAATTATCAAGCAGTCATTACAGACGGACCTCCGTCTGGCTATCAAGTTCTAGCGGTTGATGCGGAAGGTAGACCCACTGTTGTCTTAGATAGTACAACTAATGATATTATTGTTAGTGACATTTCACTTTTTGCCAACGCTCCAGGAGTCATGACCCTTGGAGATCAAATAAATAATCAACAAGATATTTTTGCTTGCAATACATTTGCTTATGGTTGTCAGATTGCTTCTGGGGTTAGTTCTGCTATGTCTGTTTTAGAAATCTGCCCTGGCGAACCTGCTCGGTTACCATCAGGAGGGATAACGACTCAAGCTGGCTTTTTTGTAGACACGATCTTAAATTTCAAAGGCTGTGACTCAATAGTTTTAACTGAAGTTATAGAACTTTACACAGATTCAAGTTTATTTGAATGGACTGGATGCCAGGGAGATTCTTTCTCGATCCTTGCAAATAATATCATTTATAATCAGGCAAACCCTGATGGAGTTGAAATTCTTCAAAATAGCGTAGGCTGTGACTCTATAATAAATATTCAGTTAACTTTTTTGCCAAATTCGGAGGAGACATTTGAAATGGAATATTGCGAAGATAGTAATTTCTCTCTTACCGTTAATGGAGAAGTTTACAATGAGAATAACCCGATAGGGATGGAGTTACTGCAAAATTTTCGAGGTTGTGACTCAGTAATTTTTGTTGATCTAAATTTCGAAAAAATTGATACAAGTTACGTTGAGTATTTCGTTTGTAAAAACTCTTCGATATCAATTCAAGGACAAGCATACTTTGAAGGAGAAACAGATATAATAACTATAGACGGAAACGGAATTTGTGATTCTGCTATAGTTTTTCAAGTATTCGAATATCCTGAGCCAACTATTCAAATTCCTGAGGAAGTTTATATCAGTACTTCAGGTCAAGGTGTTTTTGAAACCATTATTCCTAATCATCTTGAAATTAAATGGACTCCAACTATTGGCTTAAGTTGTGATGATTGCCCTAATCCCAGAATCACGAAAGTCGAACCTGAAATTCCTAGTTACCTTTTAACCGTTAGTGATTCGAATAGCTGTTCTTTCGCATACGAAATCAAATTAAAATACAATAAGGAACCTTTTATCCCAAATGCATTTTCTCCAAATGACGATGGAATAAATGATTTCTTTGAATTCTTTTTTCCTTACAATGAAGATGAAATCTTGGTGAAAAAATTCATCATTTATAACCGCTGGGGAGGAATAGTATTTAAAAATGAAAACGAACTTCACTCCACTAATCAATTTAGATGGGATGGTACTAACATGGATATTGGGGTATATATTTACTTGATTGAACTGGGTTACTCGAATGGAGAACAAGTTTCTCTTTCAGGAGATTTGACTTTGATAAGATAGGTTGCTTTATAAACCTAATACCTATTTCCTCCACTATTTAACACAACAACCAATCAAAAGCCAAGAGATTCATCAACACCTACCTCTCAGCCAGACAGACCTCCAGATACAATCCTCTCAGTTCTGGTGTGAACGCAGAAAAAACTCCAAGCCCAACCGGGGCTCTTAAATTCATTACTTATACCTCTCTCAGAGATCACTTAAAAAACCATTTAAGCAACACCCCTCAAAGCATCAGATCCATTGAAATAATAGAATATAAAGAAAGGAAACATGACCTAGTCGATCATTTGATAAGAATACAGCCCAAAACCCCAAAAACAAATACCCCCAAATTATAACAATACTACCCGTCATTTCCGCCCAATCCAGAAGGCTAAAGCACCCAAAAGCAGCCCAAAGCAGGAAAAGTTAAAGGGCAATTTGTGTTACGATTGTGTTACGGTCAAAAAAAAAGCCAGTCGAAGTGACTGGCTTAATTTGATGTAACTAATTGGGAATCAGATAGTTACAAGTGGTCGGGGTGGCAGGATTCGAACCTGCGGCCCCCTGCTCCCAAAGCAGGTGCGCTAACCGGACTGCGCTACACCCCGAATGTGTAACTTTTTTTCTTTCGTCCTACTGCCCTCACGCCTTAGCGTGATGCGATAATCGGACTCCGCTACACAAAAATTGTGTAACTTTTTTGGCGGAGGAGGCGGGATTCGAACCCGCGGTACCTGTTTCCAAGTACGTCGATTTAGCAAACCGGTGGATTCAGCCACTCTCCCACTCCTCCGAGTGTTTTTTCTATAACCAGAATTATCCGAAAATAATTCCTTGTGTAAATATTATACCGCTTTCGGTATGCAAGGTTACACCTTTTGTTCTAAAAATAAAAGCTGTTTTTCAACAGCGGCACAAATGTATATATTGACAGCCAATAAATCAAGGATTTAGGCGAAAATATTACTATTTTTTTGGTTTTAATTTCAATTTTTCTTTTGGGGATCTTTATTTTTGCCGCTTTCATACTTCCCTCTATTAATCGGCAACATTAATCCCATTAAAATTCCTACTCCTTCTTGATAAGCCGAATCAACTCCTAAATCTGTATCTACGAGTCCTAAGGCGTAATTTATACGGACAAACATCCGCTTTAGACGAGGTAGTTCTAATTCTAGCCCTACACCAAGATGGACACCGATATCAAATCGACGAATACCATGCTCCTTAAAGTCTAGATTTATTTTTTCATAATTAAAATCGTCTAACTTTCTAAGAATGGCAGATTTTAGACCATAGGCTAAGTAAGGACCTCCAAACACGCCGGCTCGTAGCTTTTTAAAAGGTATAAAGTATTGATACTCAACGGGTAAAATTAAATAAGAAACATGACCTGCGACATACTCAAAATCTGGGTTAAGGTTTCTTCGAGGAAGATTAGAAGGTCTATCATTTAACCCTAACTGTAAGGTAAGTGCACTAAACTCGGAAAATTGTTTCTGGACTTGTAAACTGGCATTAATACCTTGATCATTCAATCCAAAATAACCTCCTGCTCCAAAACCAACACGGATTTGAGCGGATAAAAATATCGGCAATAAAAAAAAGAGAAAGGCAAAACCTAGTTTTACATTGTTAAGCGTCATTATCGTATCGCATAGGTGAAGGGAGTTGGCTCCGCAAAATACTTGAGTTTTTCTAAACTCTTAACGCCAAATTTGATACCTAAAGTTTACAAATTAAAATTTTAACAAATAACTTTTCATTATTTCAGAGACTGTTCAGTTAAAATGTGTCAGCGGGTGAGCCTTTCCCGGCGGTACTGCCGGGACGCGGGATAGCAAATGACACACTTAATGGAACAGTCCCTTATTTCACCAATACACTCGCTTTACGCTTAGCAATAGAACCTCTTGACACCCAAGCCCAATTTGGAAAGACCTTTTCAGCAATCCACATTAATGGATAAGGTGCTACCACAATGATTCCACCTAAAACCGCATCTAAAAAGAAGTGATTTCCAGTAATGACAATCATCCAAAGTACAAAGAGTGGATAAATAAATAAACTAATTCTTACCCAGTTGCTTTTGGATAAAATAAGCGTAACAATCGCAATTAATAAGGAATTACCAAAATGCATCGAAGGCATCGCCGCATATTGATTGAATAGCTTAGATAGATGGCCTTCATATATATCCACTTTACTGATTGTAAATAAGGTATCTACAAATCCAA
>JALZUU010000725.1 GCA_023300665.1 Saprospiraceae bacterium
CAAAAGGTATTGAACATATATTGAGGATTGAATTTTTTCTGAAAGGTTAAATAACTAAAAGTAGATACACTCATGGAAGCCATTAAAACTTTGTTTCTTACATGATCTGCAGGAGTCATATCAAGAACTGTTAAATCCGTTAATCCATCATTATTAAAATCTGCTGCATCACAACCCATAGCAAAATAAGAAGTATGTCCTAATTTGGTATTAATCTTATCCGTAAAGGTGCCATCTCCATTATTTAAAAACATAAAATCTGGAACAAAATAATCATTGGAAACATAAACATCTAAATATCCATTTTCATCAAAATCATTGATCGCTAATCCTAGACCAAATCCGATTTTTAAAATCCCAGCTTCTTTAGAAATATCTTTAAATTTTCCATTTCCTTCATTTCGAAATAAAGTACTACATTCTCTATTGAAATCTCGTTGTGTAAGTTCTGACGATAATTGATACCATTCTTCTGCACCTTCACCTCTTCTTCGCAAGGCATGATTCATGACCCATAAATCAAGATCTCCATCTTTATCCATATCAAAAAAACTAGCCTGAATAGAACGAGAATGATCGTCAATTCCATAAGCCGCTGCTTGTTCCGAAAAACTATTATCACCCTTGTTGATGAATAATTCATTTCGCATAGATTCAGCGTCAGTGGATGGCCCTGAATTACAAACATAAATATCCAGAAAACCGTCCTGATTAATATCAATCATTGTGACTCCCGTGCCCCATCGAACACTTTGAATCCCAGCTTCTTTTGATATATCTTTAAATTTAAAATTTCCTTGATTAAGATAAAGGCGGTTGGGAACATCGTTGCCTGTAAAGAAAATATCAGGAAGATCATCATTGTTAATATCTCCAATCGCCACACCTGATCCAGTATAAAAATATTCGAAAAAAGTAATCCCTCTGGTGGCAGATTCTTCCACCTTATTCTCAAAAGTAATTCCAGTATAATCCGCAGGCAATAAAGAAAATTGAGTGCTAAGATCACCCGGTACCTTCTCTGTGAAAACTGCCTTATAAACAATTAAACCCCCAATCAATAATAAACCAATTAGTAGCCCTATTTTGATAACACTAGCATTTGATTTATCATTTTTTACGCTTACTTTATTCTTCTTTTTATCAGCCATAATAGAGCGAATTAGTATTGAATTTAAGTTAAAATATACTTTATGCAAATATAAAAAAATACAATAGATATTTAGAACGATTATAAGGTCGTATTTCAGCTATCTGGATATAATTTCGTCAATTAGAGACAATTTGAAATGATATTTTTCACCATTGGATCGTAAGAAGGAGAGAACTTTTAGAAACGGTGAATTGTCTTATGAATGGTTGGTAGTTAAAGGACCATTTACCAGCTCTGTTAAGATCTAAATCATTAATGTATATGAATAAAATATTTCAAGAAATTGCATCGGATGAAAATGGAATTTATCATTCACAAAATCAAAGTTTTTTTGGCTTTGGGATGTCTAAAACACCCATGACGAAACACCATCTAGAAATTGAATATAGTGGTTGTCTTATGAAGGTTTATTATGAATTAGGAAACTATAATTTAGCGAAAATAGAAACCCATTTCTCAAGAAATACCTATATTCCAGAATTTCAAATAAAAACAACAAATCATTATCGTCGACTATTTAATCGAAAATTAAATAGTTTAATAATTGAGACAAACGAGGTAGACTTTAAGCGTTTTTTAGAAGCAGCTTTTATTAAAACAGAATTAGAGCAAATTGCCAGAGATAATTCTTTCCAACCTAAAATGTTTACTAAATTAGCGGATGGTTCATTAAAGTTTATTACGGAATATTCTTTGGAATTTCCAGATAAAATAAAAGCGTTAAAATCAATGATCAAGCTTTATAAATTATTGATTGATCGATATGTTTAAAAATAGTTGCTAGATTTCTATTTAGTGCTTTCAAAAACAGATCTATGTTTCCTTTGAATTTATTCTTAATTGTTTGGTTTGTTGTCATGATCGGATTGATAGCTTATTTTCTTTATTCTAGTAAAAAGGCATTACAAATATTTCCTCAATTAGACCTTGATAAAATCACTTTTCGAGAAAAAAATGCTTCTGGTTATTCAACCAAATCAATGATCACAAAAATGGGGGGTTCTAATAAAATGCTAGATGTTATCATTGTTGAAGATGAGTTGTGGTTGACGACCACTCGTTTAACAGCAGGAATTGCAAATAAATATGATTTATTACACCGGATAAAAGGGAATAATCTTGGTCGAGTTCAAAAGGATGGAAAAAAGGTTGTTTTAAGATTTAAAAACAGCCACCAAGAACCTAGTGAAGTGATTTTGATTTTAAAAAATCCAGATACTTTTATTAAGCAGTTAAAAAAACAAAAAAAGCAATTTTAAACTATGCGTTTGAGTTAAGAATGTAACCTAACTTAATGAAGAAAGTTTCAAAAAATTTGACAAATGCCCATTTTAAGAACTATTAACTTTATTTTCTTTTTCCTTCTCCCATTATTCCTTTTCAGTCAAAAAAAACAATATACCAATAAATACTCCATTGCATTTGCGATGAATATTGGCCATTCTTTTCCAGATTTTCCGGAAGATCAAGATCGGTGGAAAGGAACCTTTTATCCTTCAGGAGGAATCGAGGTGTTATTTATCAACCGACTAAACGAAAGATGGATGGTCGATGTCGGAATTGGATTTACAGCTTATTTTTTGACAAATCGTGGCCCAATCGATAAATATATTTTAGATTTTGCTTCCCCTCAAGCTTCTACTGGAGTTAGTTATATTTTTGGGAAAAGGACCCAGAAAAAAGGAGTACTCAAGATAGGCTATGGTCTTCAGTTAGGCTATAAAAGAAAGTTTACAGATGAATTTGATACTTATACCGTGACGGTCATAGGCGAAAAAAGATGGTATCATTTTATTAAAACAGAACTTGGCTTACGACGATATTTTAAAAAGAAACAAAAAGGGATCAAGTATAAAACGGCTTATGAATTTGGAACCTATTTTCGTTTAAATTTAAATACTTTAGGAACCGTAACTTTTGAAGAGTCCGACTTTCGAATTTTATCGGAGCCACGAGGAAGTCTAATTGGGATATACGTTAAGTTTTTATTTCCAGCAGGTAGAAAACGAATAAAAGTAAGAAAAGACGAACGGATTGAAGAAATTCCACCTGTTATTTATAATCCACGGTATTCGAAGTGATGGACGTTCTTTAAGGATAAATGAAGAAACATAGGATTATGAGTAGTTTTAGAATTTCTAAAATGAAGCTATTAGCAGAAAAACGTTTACTAGACTTTTAAGAATTTAGTAAACGTTTTTCTATTTTTATCCTAAAGAACTTTATATTGATATCAATGAGTAAACTAATCGCCGTTTATGGAACCCTTCGAAAAGGAGCATCCAATCACCATGTCTTAAAAGACAGTCTTTTTATCAAGACCACGCGTCTAAAAGGATTTGTCATGTATGGAGCCAATTCCTTTCCTGCAGTCATTCGAGGGACCAACGAAGACCAAATAACCATTGAAATCTATCAAGTCAACCGTAAGGAAATTTTAAAAGAATTAGATTTGTTAGAAGGTTTTGATAGAGAAAACCCAAATAGTCAAAATAGTCTTTATACCATCCAAAAAATAACCCTTGAAGATGAAAACGATCTGATCGAAATTTATACCTTTGATCATCACCCAGAAATGGTACACCAAATCGGGCCTAGAATAATAAGTGGAGATTGGTGTAAAAGAACCAATCACTAATTCAAAATGTAACTTAAATACGAACGATTAAACGATTAAACAAATCAACAAATAAACAATTCAAAAAAAAATGCTCCTAGAAATCTGCGCCTCCTCTCTCCAATCCGCCCTCAACGCACAACGCGCCGGAGCCCATCGCATTGAGCTGTGTACCGAACTTGGTGTCGGAGGACTTACCCCTTCCTATGGGTTGTTACAACGAGTGATGGCAGAATTGACGATTCCTGTACATGTTTTGATTCGACCTCGTAGTGGAGATTTTACCTATTCAGATGGAGCGCTAGCCATTATGAAAGAAGATATTCAACTTTGTAAAAAACTTGGTTGTGCAGGCGTAGTTTTAGGAGTACTTAAAGAAAATTTGACAGTTGATATTGAAAAAACAAAAGAGCTTGTCAAATTAGCCAAGCCGCTTTCAGTAACTTTTCATCGAGCCTTTGACTGGGCAGTTGATCCATCGGTAGCCTTAGAAACCTTGATTGAATTAGGAGTTGATCGAGTTCTTAGTTCGGGGCAAGCCACCAGCGCTCCATTAGGTATTGAGCTATTAAAAAAACTACAAACCCAAGCTAATCAGCGAATAGAAATTTTACCAGGAGGAGGAATAAATGAAACCAATATCAGGAAGTTTAAAGCCGCTGGATTTCCAACCGTTCATACTTCCGCAACAGAAATTTATAAAGGAAATGGAGTAGGAGCCATTCCTATGAATACGCCAAGAATGCTGACCGAAGGAATCCGAATAGAGTCTAATTTAGAAAAAATAAAAAGCTTGGTAAGGTTGATTTAGTAGACTGTACTGTTAAACTGTGTCAGCGGGTGGGCCTTTCCCGGCGATACTGCCGGGACGCGGGATGGCAAATGACACAATTGATGGAACAGCCCCTGATTTAGAAGTTTTTTCTGATAGAGGTTTTTCCTAGGAGCTAAAATAAAAAATCGCCAAAACCCCATTTAAGGTATGGGTAAATTTTGGCGATTTTTAATTTATAATTAGTTATTTCAAAACATCGTTTTCAGAATAAGGGCAGTGACGACATTTATTCCCACAACAATATCCTCTTTTTAAATGATATTTTTCCGTAAAAATATAGAGACCATCTTCAATATAATAGTCAACGCCCAAGATGAGTTTAGGGGGTTGATTCGAAGATGACTTTGACGTATCCATTGGAAGAGGTATTTACTATCCGAATTAAGCTTTAGCAGTAGCCAAACGTGGAAACTGCATTTTTACCAACTCAAAGCTTCCAAAAAGTACTCCTACATAAAACAAGTCCCCAGCAATCGTATTTAAGAAAAATGGTAAACCAGCAGTATAACAAGCAATCAAACCTGTCATGTTTAATGGGTACATCACTCCACTTGCCCAAGTACCAAAATTGGTAATAATAAAGAAGATAAGAGAAGCACCTAAGGCACTAGCAAGAAGAGCTGGTACTTTTATTTTTTTCAAAACAGTCATTCCCATCAATGCAATTAATGCAAACGAACCATACATCCAATACCATCCTTGGGTCATCAAGGTAAAACCTTCATAATATTGCGGATAAACGATTGGGTAAACTAAATTATTGATCACCAAATCACTCACAAACATTGCTGCCAACGGAATGATAAATGCCCAGTATTTTTTGGTAAAATACGCGGCACCAAACAATGCCATTCCACCCACCGGAGTAAAATTAAACGGGTGTGGTATTAATCGACTAAAAGCGGCGAAGAAAATAAGGATGGCGATGATCCCAAAACGTAAGTCAAACTGCTTGCTCATATTTAATTATTTTAAAGGCAAAGTTAAGGAATTTTTAGAGACTTGTGATAAAAATTACCCATGGCATTGTCTATTTTTTTATTAGAAAATAAAGTTATTCATTTGTTGATCTTTATCGCTTTTTTAGGCTAATGGTCTGATCATTTTCTCCATCTTTAATGATCAATATGTCTTTATTTGACTTGATAAATTCCGTAAAACTTCGAAAACCATAATTACCTTCATCAAATTTAGGATCTAGGCGTCGCATCATAGGTTTAACCTGCGCTTTATAGACAAAATCTGTGTTGTATTGGTTAAGTAATCGTCTGATGGCAGAACGAAGCAATTTTCGAGAATTCTTCTTGTCCGTTGTAGGTTTAGATTTGAGTTGTTCTAGTATTTCATCTGAGCCTTGATCGCTAGATTTAGCTAAAATAGTCCGATAAAACTTAAATTCTGAACAAGATTTGGCAAAATAATCGTTGGTAGTACTTTCAATTCCAATACCAATGATATACTTTCCACGCTGTTTTAGCTTTTGAGCTACGGCAATATAATCACTATCGCCTCCGACGATCACAAAATGGCTGATATGTGGAAAATTGTTCGCATCCTCTAAAATATCAAGAGACATTCGGATATCTGCTCCGTTTTTGGAGTGGCTTCCTCGTGGAAACATCTGGATCAAATCAATCGAATAATTCAGAAAATCTTCTTTATAATTACTAAAAATCGTCCAATCTGCATAGGCTTGCGCTACACTGATTTCTCCAAAAGAAGCGACAAATTCCATAATAGCCGTGATATCTAGGACTTTAGGCTCGTGTTTATGGCGTTTTTTTGCGAGTACTTTATCTAAATTCTTTGCAGAGATATGAATATTGTCAAAATCCCAGTAAATGGCGACTTTGCTATCGTTAGTATTAGGTGTCATATGTTTTTTCTTGCAAATATAACATTCCTGAGAGGATAGGGTGGAAAGTTTTCAGTTTTGAGCTTTAAGTTCTAAATTCTTGAGGGAATTTAATTCGAATCAAGGTGATTAGGGTCTTGGATTTCCTTCAAATTCTAAAAATAGGTCTTAAAAGCAGAATCCTCTTCCTATTCTGCGACCCAATTGCGCTTGAATTTGAATTTGCCCTCGCGTTTGAAAAATGATAACGGCTCACACATCCACATATCCACACATTCCATTTAACCTTAAAAATTTCCTACCTTTGTCCAATAACTCCAATCCTACGTATTTATAATAAAAATTAATATGTTTTTTAAAACAGCTTACCAAGCCCATGAATCAGGTTTGGCAGAATTTGTTCGATATTCCTTGACCTTGATTTTGGTGTTTCTTGGGTTTATATTAGGGCAAGTACCCTTTTTGGTCGTTATAGCGGCCCAGTTGACTGAGCGAGATGGTGACCTTTCTGGCGGTGCTTTGGAAGGTTTTGCTGCTAATATGGATTTTGCAGCCGTTGGATTGGATGCCAATACAGGGTTTTTCTTAATTCTCTTATCCTTTGTAGTTGGATTGATTGCCCTTTGGTTGGCCGTGGCCGTTATTCATAAACGTTCTCTAAAGTCCTTAATTACCCCTTATAAAAATATTCGCTGGTCTAGGATTGGTTTTAGCTTTGGCTTTTGGTTTTTGCTGATGGCCGGACTTGAAGTCTTGTCCTATATTGTTTCCCCAGAGACGTATATCTTCCAGTTTGAGTGGAAAACTTGGCTACCTTTGGTAGCAATTGCCCTGCTAATTATGCCGATGCAGACCTCCTTCGAGGAACTACTTTTTAGAGGATATCTCATGCAAGGATTAGGTTTGGCAACCAATTCACGGCTTATCGCCTTGATCTTGACCTCTATTGGATTTGGAGCGATGCACCTAGCCAATCCCGAAATAAAAGAATTTGGTCTTATGTTGATGATGCCTTATTATATCGGAATGGGGGTATTTCTCGGAATCCTTACTTTGATGGACGATTCTTTGGAATTGGCCCTTGGAATCCATGCAGCGAATAACATTTTCGGAGCTACTTTCGTTACTTTTACGGGATCTGCACTCCAAACAGATGCGGTCTTTCGGGTAACTGAAGTGAATACGACCTTTATGATTCCTGTTTTTTATGTCTTGGCAACTGGTTTTATATACCTTTGTGCACGTCGATATGGATGGAAAGATTGGTCTAAAGTGTACGGTTCGGTTCGAGATAAATGGGAACCAGAGGAGGAGCAAATTGCGTAGGCAAAGAAATAATCAATAAATTCAAAAAATAATTTTTAAACAATAAATAGAAAATGCGTAAAATCCTTTTAATAACTGCTCTATTAATTTTTGTGCAAAGTTTTATGACGGCACAACCAGAGCGTTGGCAACAAGCCATCAAATACGAAATGGAAATTGATTTCGATACAGAAAAACATCAATTTACCGGTACTCAAAAAGTGGAGTATACCAACAATTCTCCTGATGAACTAGACAAAGTCTTTTACCATCTTTATTTCAATGCTTTCCAACCTGGAAGTATGATGGATATGCGTAATCGTGCTTTAGCAGATTCGGATCAGCGAGTTGGTGGAAGAATTAGCAAATTATCACCGGAAGAAATTGGCTACCATAAAGTAACCAAGTTAACTTGTAATGGAAAACCAGTCAAATATGAAATCGTTGGAACTATCCTAGAGGTCCGTCTTGGTGAACCAATTGCTCCAAATAGTACCGCAGTTTTTGAAATGGAATTCAATTCTCAAGTACCGGTTCAAATCCGTCGCTCGGGACGACATAACAAGGAAGGCATTGATTATTCCATGTCCCAGTGGTACCCAAAGATGAGCGAATATGATTATCAAGGATGGCATTCAAATCCTTATGTTGGTCGAGAATTTCACGGTGTTTGGGGAGATTTTGATGTAAAAATTAAAATTGATAAAGACTTTATTTTAGGTGGAACAGGATACTTACAAAATCCAGAAAAGATTGGTTATGGATACGAAAACGAAGGCCAAAAAGTAAAGCGTCCAAGAGGAAAAAAGTTAACTTGGCATTTTAAAGCTCCGAATGTACACGATTTTGTTTGGGCAGCAGATCCTGATTATTCACACATCAAGCATCAAGCAAAAGATGGCCCGATGATGCACTTTTTATACAAGAAAAACGAAAAGACAGAAGAGTTATGGCCATTGCTTCCACA
The DNA here is from genome assembly GCA_023300665.1 of Saprospiraceae bacterium. Taxonomy (GTDB): domain Bacteria; phylum Bacteroidota; class Bacteroidia; order Chitinophagales; family Saprospiraceae; genus JALZUU01. Next base: position 8,733 of record JALZUU010000725.1, read on the forward strand.
GGCAATGGATGCTTCGTTTTCTTACATTAATAAAAAATACGGAAAATATCCGTACGACCAATATTCTTTTATTCAAGGAGGAGATGGAGGTATGGAATATCCGATGGCAACCTTGATTACGGGAGAACGTAGTTTTGGAAGTTTGGTCGGTGTTTCTGTTCACGAATTAATGCACAGTTGGTACCAGATGATTATGGGAACCAATGAAGCTTTATATGCTTGGATGGATGAAGGTTTTACGAGCTATGGTAGTGATGATGTAATGAACCATTTAAAGACTAAAGTTCCTGCTTTTGCTGGAAAAGAAGTAGTGGATTTTCCACAAGCTGGTTCTTTCCGTGGTTACGCGAACTTCTCCAGTAGCGGCGCTGAAGAACCACTCAGTATACATGCTGATCACTTTACCACCAACGCAGCCTACGGAGTTGGATCTTACGTAAAAGGAAATGTATTCTTAGCACAACTAGAATATATCATGGGAACAGAGAATTTTGAAAAAGGCCTGCTAGTTTATTTTGATACTTGGAAATTTAAACATCCTAATCCAAACGATTTTATCCGAGTGATGGAAAAAGTATCGGGATTAGAACTAGACTGGTACCGAGAATATATGGTCAATTCTTTACACACTATTGACTATGGGGTAAATTCTATAGAAGAAAAAGACAATGGGGTAGTGATCCAACTACAACGGGTCGGTCAAATGCCAATGCCAGTTGATGTGACCATCTCTTTCCAAGATGGAACGGAGCAAGTAATAAACATTCCAATGGTGATTATGCGTGGAAAAAAACCTCAGCCAACCGATGGAACTAAAATGGTTTATGCACCAGATTGGCCTTGGACAAACTTGACTTATGATCTAGTTTTACCAGGAAATATTTCTAATATCGAAGCGGTAACGATTGATGCCAAAGAACGAATGGCGGATGTGGTAAGAGAGAATAATCGGAAGGTGGTGAGGTAATAGAAGGGTAATTAATAATTCTTTAATGAAGTATTATTAAGGTCACGGTAATCGTGTATACTCTTTAATTAAATAAGATTTTTTTAGAAAGCCGTAGAATTTAGGTTGATCCTATTTCTATGGCTTTTTCATTCGTAGCAAGTCTTTTTTAATTCCAGATAATGAAGAACTTAATCTATTCATAAAGCAAAGGAACGAGTCTTGTTCGATCCCGTAGATGATCAAAAGAAAACCAATATAAGGAAAAGCGAACGCTAAAATAGGATAGGAGAAAAAAAACGTACCTACAAGACATACCTTGCAACTACGTTTTTTCCTTTAAGTCACGCTAACAAAACGCCAGCAGAACATTATTAATTTTGAGTTCACTCCTAAAAGTATAGATCTTTAAATTTTCAAACGGTTACGATAAATTAAATATTCATAACGTATTTACGTTTAAAGATATACACGTTAAAGAATCTCTGCGTAATTTGCGTTCTCTGCGAGAAAAACACTTTTAGGAGTGGCCTCATTTATCATTAAAATACTATTCATTACCCTTCTTCCTACGAGCCCCCATCCCCATAAACAGCCCCAACATCATCATAATCGTTCCAACCCAAAAGAAGTTAATCCCTGGAAACAAAATAGCTTGTAAAAGAATCCAATCACCTCTAGGGACGTCTTCAGCAATGGCGATAGGGATCCGTCTTTTTTTAGTATCTTTTTGACCAATTAATAATTCTATTTCTTCACTTTGTGGATCGATTTTTACAAATCTAAAATGAAGTCCTAAATCAAATATTTCATCTTTAAAATTAAAAGGTTGTTTACCTCGAATTAAATAAAGGGGTGCTGCCTTTCCAACTTTCTTTCCTGCTTGATCAAAAATTGTCATCTCCGCTCCTACGGCTACATCTCCTTCTTCTCGTTCATATCCTGAGTGTGTTGCTTCTACATTAAAGTTGTCAAATCGAATTTTATAACCATTAAAATTAATTTCTTGACCACGCTTAAGCTTAAAACTTTCATACCCTAATTCACTTTCAGGAACAAATAACTCATCCAATGCTTCGTTGGGGAACTTGATCTTTATTCCCAGTTTTGGGATTTCTTCTGAGAAAGTATAAAGCAAAGTTTTTCGTAAAGCCATGACTGGTTGTACTTCAAAACGCGCATTGATCTTTTTGGGGAACACCGTTAATCGAGCTCCATAAGATAAATCATTTGGTTGAGATGCATAATCTTTATGGGTTGCACCTTCTTTCATTTCTTCTAGAATAAGAATATAGTCTTTACTACGCAAGGTATCTCCAACATTCAAATAATGGGTCACATAATTCAAGCTATCTTCCAGAGATTTTGCAATCTCTTTATCCGTTTCGGAGGCTGGTAGACTAGAAATATGAGTAAAAATATCCTTGTTCCAATAATGTTGCGTAGACGGATTTACGGCCGCAATCTTGTTTTCTTTCCGCTCATAAAGTACGTTTGGAAATAAATTAAACTCTTCTAAAATATTCCCTGCTTTATCTTTTCGTTTATAGTTTACTTCAAACTGTCGATGATTTCCCCAAATTGAATCTTTGACGTAAGTCACTTGATAACCATTCATTGGTAACGGTTCTCCTTTGATAAGAACCACATTTTTCTTGTACTGTTCTTCCGTAAATCCTTTGATCAATCCTTGTTGAGCAAACATATTATTAGAAATAAACTTCTTATTCAATCCCGAAGCCAAAATTCCCACAATCATCAACCCAAATCCAACATGAGAAACGGTTGAAGCAGCCGTTTTAAAATTTGCTTTGGTAAAATAAATTAGATAATCAATATTCGTAATGACCGTAAAAATTCCCGAAAATAACAATAGCTTATATTGCCATGCTCGGGCATCTATCCACATACAGGCCAACCAAGACAATACAAAAGAAATCATCGTAGAAGCACTAAGATGTAATAAAAATTTATTACTGTGTTTAGTGAAATTACCTTCTCGATATCGTAAAAATTGGGAGAATCCAGAGAATATGCCGATAAATATTCCAATCCAAAGTTGGTATTTATTATAATGTTCTATCGGATCTTTAATCACTCCTCCTTGATAGACTGGATCGAATAGTTCTACAATTTTATTATATACAGGTAGTGAACTAGAAGCTGTAATCAAAGCTGCCGAAAATAGAAATACTAGGCTACCGATAAACATCCAAAATTCCTTTGAACTGGTCGCTTCTTCTTTTACAGGTACGGGAACACCTCGACTTCCCCAAACATACGTACCAATCGATAAAAAGATAAAGGACATTAGAAATATCAATAACTGATTCTCTAATCCCATTTCTGTAAAAGCGTGCACAGAAGTATCTCCTAAAACACCACTACGGGTCAAAAAGGTAGAGTAAACAATAAAGACAAAGGTCAATAAATAAAATAGATAAGAACTTTTAATGGATTGTCCCGTGGCTTTGGCAATCAAATTGGTATGAATCCCTGCTAATAAAAATAGCCAAGGAACCAACGACATATTTTCTACGGGATCCCAAGCCCAATATCCTCCAAAACTCAACGCTTCATAAGCCCATGCGCCACCCATTAAAATACCCGTTCCAAGCATTCCACCTGAAAATAAGGCCCAAGGTAAAACAGGCTTTAACCAAGCTTTATGTTTTCCTGTCCAAAGTCCAGCGATGGCATAACAAAAAGGAATAGCGGTAGAAGCAAATCCTAAAAATAAGGTGGGCGGATGAATCGTCATCCAGTAGTTTTGTAAGAGTGGATTTAGTCCCGTTCCAGTTACCAAACTCAAATAATCTGCATTGGCAAAAAGCGGAATATCCATTGTATCTCTCAACAACAATAAAGGATTACTGCCTAATTTATAAACCCATTCTCCGAATCCAACGTAGACTCCTTGGATCATCGAACTGATAAAAATCTGAATAAAAGATAGGGTAGCTAGCACAGGCGACTCCCATTCTTTGGCAGTTCTGATTAACACAAATCCTAAAATGATATGCCAGAACATCCATAAAAGAAAACTACCTTCTTGTCCTTCCCAAAAAGCGGAAGCAATATATTTGAACGGTAAATCTTCGGAGACGTGAGAATAAGCATAATAGTATTCAAAATACTGTTGGATCATCACGTAGAAAATCATTCCGATCACAATAAATGTACTGATTCCATGAATTACAAACGCAGTTCGAGCAATTCGTCTCCATCCTTTAAATTCTGGTAAGTCTCGGCGTTGAGTAGCTAAAAAATAGGCAACAGTCGCTAAAATACTTGTTACAAAACTGATAAGAATTGCCAGTCGTCCGATCTGCCCCGGTAATAAATGTTCCCCTATGTATTGGATTCCTTCCATCCTAGATTTGCTTGGTTTTAGTCCTGATGATAATTTCTTCGTCTTTGTACTTCGATGGACACTTCATCAGCATTTCTGTTGCGACAAAAACATCCCCACTCATAGCTCCAGTCAGAACAATAGATTCGGAACGTTCAAATTCTTGCGGCTTTTCAGTAAGCAGTGTTACCTTACCCGGTACACCTTCGGAATCTTTGATATGAAAATGAAATTTATTTGGATCAATGGTTGGGTCATAATTCATCGGCTTGTCCTTCATCAGTTGTCCTACCAACTTTACACGCTCTCCCGTTTCCATAGCTTCCTGAAAAGTGGAGTAAGTACTGACGTCTCCAGAAAGAGACAATAATAAGCCGATCGCAATCGCAATAATGCCTATTCCAATTAGATGAGATTTTTTCATAGTGGCCGGTTTTAATTTGCTCAAAACAATAATGTTCAAAGTTACGTTTTTTTACTAGTGAATAGGTAACGAAAAAATCATATTTCTATCATTTTTAAACCTAAAAACAGATGGCGAACTCTTTTGACAATGGTATGACTGGACAAACAGTAATTATTTTGGGTTCTTCTCGTTCTTCAGGGCATTCTGCTCAGATGGCTCGCCGTATTGCTTCTCGAATCGGAGCAGCGGTTATTGACTTAAAAGCGTATCAAATAGCACATTATGATTATGATCATAACTATCAAAAAGACGATTTTATTGAACTGATTCGAGAGATAATAACCAAGGCAGATACTTTGATATTTGCTACGCCGGTTTATTGGTACAGTATGAGTGGCCGGATGAAAGTCTTTTTTGATCGGCTGACAGATTTATTAGAAATAGAAAAAGATCTTGGTCGACAATTAAGAGGCAAGTCGATGGCCGTTATTGCTACGTCTAATGGAAATAATCTCGGGGAAGATTTTTGGAAACCCTTTAAAGAAACAGCCAGATATCTTGGAATGAGCTATCTAGCAAATGCGCATTTTTTTGATGAAAATTTAGGTGAAAAAGATATAGAACTCGATTTTGTCAACGACTTGTTAACGGCTCACTCAAATTTGTAATTTTAATAGAAAGAGATTATCATTGAGGAGAAGAAATAGTTTCTTAAAAAATGCTTTCTAGTTTACAACTAACAAAAGAAAAATTGAAAATCGCCTAAACTCCCTTTAGAGTTGGGGTAAATTTTGGCGATTTTAATTTTTTGGTCTCCAAGCGATCCGAAATGTTTTTTTAGAAAACACTCCGTGAAACAATCAATCACCTAAAGCTATGCCCAAACTTCTTTTTAATATTTTGTTGATTAGTTTCTCAATTTATTTTTCTGCTTGTCAATCTGAAACGGTACATACCGCAAGTTCTGAAACCGATCCTCCGGTCAAAGTACGGGTTAAGCCTACCTATGAAGCGGAAGATCGTAGCTATGAAGCACACTGGGGAGATTTAGATTTTCCGGTGGTCAATGATCCACTTCCAGCGAATAAAGTCAAACAATTTACGATTTCAAAAGATAGTTTACTAACCAATCTTTATCGACCACTTTCTTTTACTAGAGGGGGGACGCAAATGGATTTAGACGTGATTGCAGTGGTGGTGTATAATCGAGTCAATGGTCAACCTTCTATGTTTCATTTGTATAAACGAACAAACTTTACCATCGATACAACGAGTCGATATGGAACGATGATCTCGCAATATATTGATAATGGAGCGCAGGTAAGTATTCGAGGTTTTCGAGAAAATATCCCCATCAATTCAGTGGCTTTTCGAATCCGTTATCCGGAAGGAGAATATCATCCACCAGTTTTCTTTAAAAGCCTAAATTATATTGAAAAAGAGGTTTTTGGTTTTCAATTATACACCGCAAGAGGTCGTAAGACTTTGGTAAGACTAGATACTACTGAGTCGAAGGGTATTTATCAAATGTATCAAGATAAACCAGACAGTTATGAAATCTTGCATATTCCAGGATTTAAAACCGTTCGACGTGCGCTTCAAGACGAAGAGAAACTTTGGCCTTCTGATGATTTTACGCGCGTCAACCTTTTAGATAAAACAAAATTATGGCCGATAGATTTACAGTTTTATCCTGAGTATTATGATTTTGAAAATAAGATGATCCAACTAAATTGGGGGAACCTAAAAACACCTTTGATAGCAGAAAAAACGCCAAAAAGGTGGAACTTGCGCTATGGTCCTATATGGGAAGGTTGGCCTAGCAAAGAGGAATTATCTGGATTTTTAGCCAACGCTCCTAATCAACCATTGAAATTAATGGTCGATAAAGAAGTTTGGACACCGGTTCGGTTTGATTGTTGGATCACTTCTGAAACCACCGAAGACTATAGATTTCTGGCAGAAGATATTCGTCATCCTGAAATTACCAAAATATTAGAAACCCTTCCTCAACGTTCTAGTATTTATATCAATAATTTATTAGTTGAAAATAAAAAAGGAGAGATACGGTGGTTTCCTGTGCCGTTTGCTTTTCACTTTCCGTAGGCTATCCCTAGAAATAACAATGATGATTAACCGTTTTAATTACCACCTCGCAACAATCCAGCCTCCCACTCATCCGGATGAAAATAAAAACAATCCGGCAAGTTTTTAAACCAAGTAATCTGCCGCTTCGCATACCTACGCGTATTCTGTTTGATCATTTCGATGGTCTCTTCCAGCGTAATATTTTCATCAGAAAAATAACTAAAAAATTCTCGATAGCCTACCGTTTGCAAAGCACGTAATGCTCGCTGCGGATACAAACTTTTCGCTTCAGCTTCCAACCCAGCCTCCATCATCAAATCCACGCGACGATTGATTCGGTCATAAAGCGTAGCCCGTTCCCATTCTAAACAATAGTAAACTGGAACAAAAGGTCTTTCTTTTTTTGGCTTTTTTAAATAAGAACTATAAGGTTGACCTTCAATATAACAAACCTCCAGTGCTCGTACCAATCGACGAGGATTTTGTAAATCAATTTTATGATAAGTTTGAGGATCTAGCTGAGCTAGGATCGCCTGTAAACCAAGCAAACCTTCTTTTTTAAAAATATCTGCTACCTTTTCTTTGGCAGATTCCGTTACCTCCGGAAATTCATCCAGCCCTTCACACAAGGCTCGGATATACAAACCACTACCACCCGTCAAAATAACCTGATCATGTTTTTCAAAAAGCGCACTTAATAAAGCCAACGCCTCCCGCTCATAATCTCCCACATCAAACGGCGAATGAATACTTCGATCATCAAATAAATAGTGAGGAGCCTCTGCTAATTCTTCCGAAGTAGGCTTCGCCGTCCCAATCGACATCTCTTGATAAAACTGACGAGAATCAGCATTCACAATGGGTACCTCACCCAACGCCTGTGACCATCGGATCGCCGTCTTGGTTTTTCCGCTCGCTGTCGGACCCGCAAGTACAAGAAGCTTTTTCATTGATGAGCTGTTGGTTATTATCTACGCTATAAAAGTAAAAAATTTATTGTGCAATTTTTGATTCAAAAATCGAAGTTTAGAGAAAATTAGCAATTAGCAAAATTTAGTTAATAAATGGAATGGTTCTCATTTTGATAAAAGGTCCGACCTTTAGTTTTTTTCCATTCGGCGCATTAATAAAATGTCTTAAACGGAATACTGTGTGAGCAAAGAAAATGTTTTTTGGAAAATAAATGATTGATAACCAGTATTTTAAAAATGAAAAACAAAATTCAAAGCGAGTTTATTCAGTTTGATATTTTATTAGACGTGGCGAATTCGAAAAATACTACAGGCGGCAGATTTTTTGT
>JALZUU010000726.1 GCA_023300665.1 Saprospiraceae bacterium
ACCACACTAAAAAGATAAGACATCCCTAAAAAGCCTTTCATCGCTAAATCACCGGTAAATAAAAACAACCCAGCAATCATTCCAGCAGAAGAAAGACCAAATCCGATCCAAGCTAAATTATAAAAAGCCTTGGTATTCTGATTTTCATAAATATAACCGTTCATAATCGATAAATTTTATAACCCCAATCGAACTGAAAGGAGTCATGGTTAATAATAAAATTTTACAACCCATCTTGAACGGCAAAACTGACTTAAATACTATCCGAAGCAGATTTTTATAGATAAAACGCCTGAAAAAATGGATAAACAGCCGTTTTATGGGGGTAAATTATAAGCTGCAAAGTGTTAAATAAGTACCTAACCTATGACTTAAACGCCATTATTTCTGACTCATCTCCTTGGATTCTTTGAACGGCTTGAAAATATACCAACAACCTTCACTTTCCCCAAAATTCTCCTCTCTAAAACTTCAGTAATTCCAGGCAAATTACGTACTTTTGCGCCCTATGAGATTAAAGAGTTTAACCATCAAGGGATTCAAGAGTTTCGCAAATGAAACGGTTATCAACTTCAATGAGGATGTCATTGGAATCGTAGGTCCTAACGGTTCAGGTAAATCCAACGTGGTGGACGCCATTCGTTGGGTACTTGGAGAACAAAAAAGTAAGGAATTACGTCTAGAGAAGATGTCCAGCGTTATTTTTAACGGAACTAAGAAGCGCAAGCAGTCGGGGATGGCTCAAGTGTCTCTTACTTTTGAAAACACCAAAAACCTCCTTCCTACCGAATATCATACCGTTACCGTAAGTCGAATTCTCTACCAGACAGGTGAAAGCGAATATCGACTCAACAACGTAACCTGCCGGCTAAAAGATATTACTTCCTTATTTCTAGATACTGGAATCGGGTCCAACTCCTATGCGATTATCGCACTTGGAATGGTAGATGATATTTTGAATGATAAAGAGAACTCTCGTCGACGAATGTTCGAACAGGCCGCGGGAATTACCAAGTATAAAAAACGTAAACGAGAAACACTCAATAAACTCAATAATACGACGGAGGATTTAGATCGAATCGAAGATCTTCTTTTTGAAATCGAAAACAACTTAAAGCAATTAGAAAAACAAGCCAAACGAGCAAAGAAATTCTACGAGTTAAAAGAGAATTATAAAGAGTTTAGTATCGAGTTGTCTATTCGAAAACTTCAAGGGTTTAAAGGCAAACACGAAAACGTTACCAAAGAACTACAAGAAGCAGAAGATAAATTCCGAGAATTAGAGGTGTCCACTCGACAAATGGAAGCCAAACTAGAAACAGATCGTAAGGAAAATCTAGATAAAGAAAAAATGCTTTCCGATGCACAACGTGCGGTTAATCAACTGCAGGGAATGGTGCGAGACCAAGAAAGCGAAAAAAGTATTCTATTACAGAAAAAAGGTTTTGTTGAGCAAAACAAAATTAAACTCTCCACGCAGATTGAAAATGCTAAAAATAGAATTGCAGAATTAACCGACAGCCTCGAAAGTTATCGTGGACAAATCTATGATGAAAAAGAACTAGAAGAAAATCTAGAAACGGAATTAGATGCAGTAGAAACCAAGCTTAAGGAAATTCGCGAAAGCCACGGTTCCCTTAAAGAAGAACTCGAAACCTTCCTCGTCAAGCAGCAAGAATTGGAGCGTGCTATTTTTGAATTTGAAAAACAAAAAGCCATCAATGCCAACCAAATCGAAAATCTAACCAAAGAGATCGATGAAAGTGCAGGAGAAGTGGCTTCTCGTGCGGTTGAAATTGAAACTTTAGAAAAAGAACTCGAAGCGACCGAAGCAGAGCAAAAAGAGAAAAACGATCAGGTTGAAAAACTTGAATCAGAAGAGGCACAACGTCGGACAGATATTCAAACAACCGAGCAAGATATCGAAGCAGCGCGTAAAGCAATTTCTGATGTGAATCGACAATTGGATGCAAGTCGAAATGAACAAAAACTCACCAAGAGTATGATAGAAAACCTGGAAGGATTTCCAGAATCTATCAAATTTTTGAGTAAAAATAAAGATTGGAATAATGCTGCTCCACTACTTTCAGATGTACTTTATGTGAAGGAAGGATATCGAGTAGCCATCGAAAATTATTTAGAGAAATATCTGAATTATTATGTCGTAAAAAATCTCGAAGAAGCTTACCGAGCAATCTCTTTATTGAGTAATGCTCAAAAAGGAAAAGCGAATTTTTTCTTATTAGATGCTTTCAAGGATTATCAAGAACCCATGAGCTTGCTACCTAATACCGAGCGAGCAATAGGATTTATTGAAACGGATGCACCTTACCAAAAATTAGTAGACTATCTTTTGCAAAATGTAGTAATTACAGAAAGCGAAGAAGTACTCAATAATATTCCAAATACAGAATGGACAGTCTTGTCAAAAAGCGGTCGCTTTGTACAACGTAAGTTTAGTATCTCCGGTGGTTCTGTCGGACTCTTCGAGGGAAAGAAAATTGGTCGTAAGAAAAATCTAGAAGTTCTTGAAGGAGTTATTACGAAGTTAGAAAAAGAAGAACGTGAAAAGTCTACGATTTTTTATAATCTAAAAACAAAACTAGAAGAACTTAAAAACGGTATTCAAAGTGCTGCTATCAGTCGTGAACGCGAAGCACTCAACCAAATTGCACAACGCAAAGTTTCGGTTATGACTCGATTAGAGAATTTCGAAACCTTCGTCACCAACGCTACCCGAAAACAAGAAGCGTCTAAAGATATTATTCGATCGCTCACCGATGCCAATGCGAAAATTGATGAGCAGCTAGTTGAGAAAAGAACCGAAGCAGATCATGCAAAACAAGAGATTTCTGACAAAGATGGATCTTTCCGAGAAATCGCAGAAAGTCTAAGCGTTGCTTCCAATGCCTTCAATGAAAAGAATATTGAATTTATTCGTCAGCAAAATAAAGTGACCACCATTCAGCAGGAATTAAACTTCCGTGAAAAACAAATGGGGGAAAATGAATCTTTACGTGATCAAGCACAAAGCGGATTACAACAGGGTGAAAGTGAATTGTCAGAAATTATTCAAGGTGTGGCAGCACTTGAAAGTAAATTATTGGGTAGCTACGAAGCACGAAAACTTAAAGAAGACGCACTTACGGCTGTCGAACAAAATTACTTTCAAGCTAGAGGTGGAATCAACGAACAAGAAGATGAACTTCGTTCGCTTAACCGTCAGCGCAATGATGCGCAGATGAAAATCCAAAAACACCGAGATAACTTTAATGAACTAAAATTAGAATTATCTTCGGTTGGTGAACGACTGAAAATTGAATTCGATATCACCGTTGATGAAGTAATCAACCAAGAGCCGAATCCAAAATATGATGAGGAAGAATTGAATACCAAAGTATTTAAAATCAAAAGACGACTCGATAATTACGGAGAAATTAACCCGATGGCCATGGAGGCTTTCGATGAAATGAAAATCCGTTACGATAATATTTCAACGCAACGAAACGATATTCTCGAAGCCAAAAAATCATTATTGGAGACCATCAAAGAAATCGAAGATACCGCAACGGAATATTTCCTAAAAGCTTTCAACGAGGTTCGTAAATATTTTATAGAAGTATTCCGAACGCTCTTTAGTGAAGACGATACCTGTAATCTTTTACTCGAAGATCCTGATCGTCCTTTGGAATCAAAGATCATCATTACCGCGAAACCAAAAGGGAAACGCCCACAAAGTATCAACCAACTTTCAGGGGGAGAAAAAACCCTTACGGCCACGGCGTTACTCTTTGCACTATACTTATTAAAGCCAGCTCCATTCTGTATTTTTGATGAGGTAGATGCACCGTTGGATGATGCCAATATCGAAAAATTCAATAAGATCATTCGTAAATTCTCTACTGAATCTCAATTTATTATTGTTACCCACAATAAGCAAACGATGGCGGCAGTGGATGTTATTTATGGTGTTTATATGCAAGAACAAGGGGTCAGTGGTGTTAGCCCTGTTGACTTTAGAGAATTGGATCATACCGCAACATTGGAGACGGTGTAGTTTGGTGTATCGGAAGGTTTTTCTATTTTTATAAAAATCAGCCTTTATTTTTTATAAAAAAATAGAGTTGAAATAGACACTTCGCATCTTTGCTAGACCGATCGAATAACTTAGTTTCAGGTTTATTATCCTATTCTAAAATAAAAATAATTTATAAGGAGTCTAAGAAAAAAGATGTACACGAAAGAAGGTCTCTGCGTCTCTGCGAGACCTTTACGAAAATATATATTTAAAAAAAAATAAAGTATAAAGCTTGAAAATATAACGGTGATAGAAATCAATTTAATCGTACTTAGAACAAGTAATCCAAAAGATCTAGCGGAGTTTTATAGCCAACTAGGGATTAAGTTTATTTACCACCAACATGGAACCGGAAGTTGGCACTATTCTTCTGAAATTAAAAAATTAGTATTTGAAATTTATCCACTTTTAAAGAACCAAGAAGAGGCAGATAAATCATTAAGGTTAGGATTCGAGGTTCAAGAACTGGATGCGTTAATTCTAAAATTAAAGAAGAAAAAGGTAGAAATATTAAGAGAACCCAAAGAATCAGAATGGGGATATTTCGCAATCGTCAAAGATTTAGATGGCCGAAAGATTGAACTAAAGGAAAGTGCCTAAAATCACCTGCTCAATCCGCACATTCACAAATCAAAAAATCCGCAAATCAAAAAATGACCCCTTACCTAAAAAAGTCCGCGCTCTTTCCTGCACAAATCTTCGGTGCACCTCATCCGGATCTTAATTTAGTGATCGTTATTCCAGCTTACCGAGAAGATGAATTATTAGCCAGTCTACAATCCTTAGCCGATTGCGATCCACCTGAAGGAGCTGTAGAAATAATTGTCGTTCTTAATGATTCGAAAGAAGATACCAAGAAAACGAAAAAAGAAAATCAAGCCATCTATCAGCAAGCCTGTGAATGGGGATTGAACCATTCCAATGCGCTGCGAAAATTTCATATATTATATCATACCAATCTACCTGCGAAGCACGCTGGGGTAGGGTTGGCTAGAAAAATTGGGTTAGATGAAGCCGTGTACCGTCTTGTTCAAGTCAAAAATCAAAAAGGAATTCTCAGTTGTTACGATGCCGATTCGAGTTGTGATAAAAATTATTTAGTTGAATTAGAAAATCATTTTTTGCGTCAGCCAAAACTGCAAGCCTGTAGCATCTATTTTGAACACCCCATCAAAGGAAATGCATTTGAGGAAAATATCTATGAGGCCATTATCGCCTACGAATTACATCTTAGATATTATATTCATGCTCAACGGTTTACTGGTTTTCCATATGCTTTTCAAACCATCGGTTCCTCTATGGCGACTCGAGCAGATGCCTATCAACAACAAGGAGGGATGAATCGTAAAAAAGCAGGAGAAGATTTTTACTTTCTACACAAATTTATTCCGCTTGGACAATTTGATGAATTGCGAACTACGCGCGTTATTCCTTCTCCTCGGATCTCGGAACGAGTACCTTTTGGAACAGGCCGTGCCATTGGAACCCTTGTACAAACCGAAGAAGCACTCACTACTTATGCACCTCAATCATTTGTAGATTTAAAGGGTTTATTTGAAAAAGTTGCTGATCTTTTTAAAATAAAACCTGCAGCATTAGAAGCTTTGATTACTGATTTATCTGAAGCCGTTCAAGCGTTTTTGGTTTCAATTAAATTTTCAGAAAAACTAATAGAAATTCAAGGGAATACCACGAATCTAAAAAGCTTTGAGCAGCGATTTTTCCGTTGGTTTAATGCTTTTATGGTGATGAAATATCTCCATTTTTGTCGAGACAATTTTTATAAAAATCAACCAGTAGCAGACGCCGCTAGATGGCTGTTAAAAGAATACCACAACCAACCCGTTACGAAAAGACATCAATCAAAAAATCTATTAAAACGTTATCGGGAATTAGACAAAAAAATGCCTTGAAGCAGAGTTGGAATCGCTTCAAGGCATAAAGGTTTTTCTTAGAATGGATTATAAAGTTCAAAAAACCTTACGGTGTGTACTTTGATGCTACAAAGATGCAGGGGTTCAAGACATAGATCAATACCCCCTTTGGGTTATTTTTTATAATGTTAAAATTATGAAATGAGCTAATATTGTTGATAATTAAGTAACCAATCTGCAAATTTCTCTACTTTTCTGGATCAAAAAATCCATAGAACCAATCTCGCCTTAGTACAAGATCCATAAATTAAAACATTTGTAAGAAAAAAAGCCGAATTCATGCAGCGTTTTTCCAATTCAAGTAGTCTTATATATATACTGCGGATCAGGAGTTGAAATTTAATTTAAAACCAAGACTAGTTTGTAAAAGGGTTTTTGGTATTTTGCTTCACGCTATCGCGATAGAACAAGGCAAATAGCAAAAAAAGTCAATTGAATTGATCTAGCCAATAGTTTTGATTTTAGTTAGTTTTACCCTAATTCGCATATAAAAGATATAACGCTGTCAACTAAACTCCCTTTTATGAAAACGAAAAACTTACTTTTTCTCTTACTTTTCCTTTTTCCATTTACGGTCTTGGCCCAAGATATGATCATCGCCCCTAATCAGGCCTGTGTAGGAGAATGTTCTGAAATAGATTTCTCAGGACAAACATCCGGCAATAGAACTTGGGTTGTAAACTATAATGGAGGAGCACAGACTTTTTTAGAGCAGACGCTCTTTTTGTGTTTTGATCAACCTGGTAGTGTAGAAATCGAATTATGGGTTGATAATGTAATGTATGAACACTTCCTAACTGTAGGAACAGGCTCTTTTACGATTACTGCTGATCCTAGTTGTAGTGCAATATCTCCAGATTCCTGCGAACAAGTTTGTGCTTTTTCTACTGTAACTTACTCGATTAATAACCAAACCAATCAACCAGTTATCTGGACCGTAAATGGTGCCGTTGATTATGAAGTAGATCAAAATACGGTTACCGTTGATTGGGGAGAACCCGGACAAGGTTCTGTCGCGGTAACAACTCAAGATAGTGTATCTACTCCATTTTCTATCGCTTGTGGACAAACTTCTTTTTGTAATCAATTTCCTACTGGATCTTGTGTAAGTTCTGTAAATGTCCTTGGTGGCGTTGGCCCTTATGAGGTATTTATTGGTACTCCTAATGGACAAAGTGAATTTATTGGTTCTTTTGATATGAATAATATTAGTTTTGAATATCCTGAACCAGGCATCTATAGTGTGACTGTGGTTGATAGTGAAGATAATGAGCTTCAATGTCTAGTAGAATTTTTGGAGCAGCCTAATCCAGACTGTACAGTTCCTATAATTATTGAGGGTATTGTAAGTTCACCTTCTGGCCCTAATAACTGTGATGGTTTTATCGATCTTACGGTGAGTGGAGGTATTCTTCCTTATACTTATACTTGGAGTGATGGCTCTACATCTCAAATATCAACGGGTATTTGTTGTGGAACCTATTCGGTAACAATTACAGATGCAAACGGTTGTATGGGCTTAAAAGATTTTGTAATTCCTTGTGTGCCAGTGGTCAACTGTAGTGCTTCCGCAGAAATATGTGTCAATATTTTAGCCGAACCAGTCGCTGCCTTTTCTACAGAACCTGCCGCAGTCAATGATATCGTAAACATCTGTCAAGGGCAAACCGTCTTTTTTCAAAATGAAAGTTTAAACGCTGAAAATTTTACTTGGGATTTTGGTCCTGGTCAAGTTTTTAATGATGTGAATGCAAATTATACTTATAATACTCCAGGAACTTTTGTTGCCAGCCTAATCGCAGCCAATGCCTGTTTTTGTGCAGATACTACCATGGTGACCATAATTGTAGATCCATCGGTTGGTCCTGAAATAGATTGTGTCGGAACCATCTGTGAAGGAGAAACGGTCACCTATACAAGCAGTAGTGATTGTAGTCTTTTTAATTGGACGGTAAGTGGCAATGGGACCGTCACAGAAGGTGGTGGAACCAACGATGATTTTATTACCATTGAGTGGGGAGACGGTCCACTCGGAACCATTAATTTAGCGGTGGATAATTGTACAGGTGATTTTTGTAATGTTCCAACAACCGTTCAAATCCCGATTATTTCTGACAATGCAACTATTGCGGGTTCTACTTCCGTTTGTAACGAATCAACTGCTACGTACACCTTGCCAAACTATTCTGGTACGGAATATATTTGGTCTGTTTCAAATCGTGGTACGATCACAGATGGACAAGGAACGCACGAGATAACGGTTGAATGGTCTTCGGGTACGATTCCCCTTACCAATCAGGAAGTTGCGGTTGATTATTTTAATTGTTATTTAGAATGTGGTGGTTCAGATCAATTAGCGATTGCTATTTTACCAGAGTTCTTTCTTACTGGACCTATCGAAGCTTGCCAAAATGAATTTAGTGAATATACCATTCTTAATACAGGAGACAATAGTCCTTTACCTGCCAACTGGACGGTGACGAATTTAAATGGAACACCTGTTTCTTTTTCTGGTAATGGTACTGCCACGATTTCGGTAGACTGGAGCGCAGACAATGGAGATTATATTGTTGCAGCATTGCCAGTCAATGGTGCGGATTATTGTAGTACGGATGATGCTACTTTGGCAATAAAAGTAGAAGCACCTCCTGTTGCACCTTCGTCTATCGCTGGCGCTAGTGAAGTTTGTCCTGCGGGATCCTATCGTTATCGAGCAGAAGGTTTACCAGGACATATTTTTTTATGGGAAATTAATAATGGAGGAACTCTGGTAACAGAAGAAGGTCAACAAGTGAATATCACTTGGGCTGCCAATGGTCCATATGGTATCTCCGTTCGGCAAAAAAATAATACAGGGCCAGGATGTATTTCAGATCCAATGACCTTATCAATTACACCGATTAACAATATCTCAATCAATGAATTAACTAATGCTTGCGCTGATCAACTAGCGAGTTATTCTGCGACTAGTTTAGAAGAGGTAACATATGAATGGGCCATGATTCCTGCTGGCGCAGGTACGATTGTAGAAGGTCAAGGTAGCCAAACAATAAATATCCTTTGGCATACGCAAGGAAATGCGCAACTAGTTTTAGATGTTTGTGGTTCTAACGAAACCATTAATGTAACGGTTCGGCCTAAGCCAGATCCAATCGTTAATCATCCTGCTGGATTATGTGAATTGGTGGCTGAATCCGTTAGTACTACCGAGACTTATTCGACATACGAATGGAGAGATGAATTTGAAAACTTTGTAAGCAATGATCCTAGTCCAGATTTATTCCCTGGTTATTATGAATTAATTGTAACCGATAATTTTGGGTGTGAAGAGAATACTAGTTTTTTTATTGAAACTTATCCTGCCCCCGTTATTACGATCAGTACCCCTAGTCGACAAGGTTACTGCCCTGGATCAACTACACCTCCCGTGTTATATGCTTTGGATGATCCAGAAGGATATACTTATCAATGGCAATTTCAAGGAGTAGCGATCAATGGAGAGACGGGATCACAGACAATTGGAGATCAATTTGGAACCTACACCGTGGTGGTCACGGATGCGAATGGTTGTACCAATGTTTCTAATAATTTAACGGTCTATGATTTATGTTCTTCAGGAGAACCAGGTCCTGGAAGCCCAAGTCCATCTTGTAGTAGTGGAACCAATGTTACTTTTGATCGAGTAGATGACGGAGCATTCTGTGATGTTCGTACTTATCAGAATACTTCTTCAAATTATGTTCCAGGTACCTTAATTTGGTACTACCAAATTGGAGATATTGCCACCTCATTTAGCACAGATGAAATGCCTGAATATCGTTATGAAAAAGCAGGATATTATAAAGTGTATTTAGTAGCGCAAAGTACAGATGGTTCAGGACAAACGCTCTTTTGTCGAGATGTGATGATTGATACAATTCCCGTTTCTGCAGACTTTGAATATGAAGGTGCTTGTATCGGAGAACAAATTACTTTTACAGATTTATCTACCTTCTTACCTACCGAAAATATTACTAATTGGGAATGGAATTTTGGAGATCCTGCCTCTGGTGGAGATAATGTTTCTACACTAGAAAGTCCTATTCATACTTTTACCAGTAATGGTACCTATCAAGTAATGTTAACGGTTACAAATGTTGATGGTTGTCAATCTATAAAAACAAAAGAGGTGACCATCTTTAGTAATCCGGTCGTTGATTTCAATCAACCGCCAGCCACTTGTCAATCAACTGCGGTAGAATTTATTTTTTCTGGAACAACCAATGTGATTGATATCGAATGGGATTTTGGTGATCCATCAACAGGAGATGCGAATAGTAGTTTTATTGAAAATACTTATCATAGTTATGAAGTACCTGGAGATTATACGGTAACTATGACGGTGACCAATATCTATGGTTGTTCTTCCACAATGTCTAAAGTAGTAACCATCGAAGCCAATACTTTAACAGGAATCATTGGATTATCACAACCGACACCGATTTGTGAAGGAGATCAAATTATCCTTACGGCTCCATCAGGTGGAGTGGCTTGGGAATGGTCTACTGGTGAAAATACAGAACAGATCACGGTTGGTCTAGAAGATGTTTATGGAGTTACCATTACCGATGCAGAAGGATGTACTTATGCACCTCTAGCCAGTGTAATCGAAGTAATTCCAGCACCCAACGGAACAATTCGAGTAGTTGAATTCAATGATTTTGATCAACCTAGTCAGTATATTTATGATAATTATGGAACCTGTGAAGGGGAAGATGTCTTTATGGAAATTGAAGAAGTGAATGGTTTTAGTTATTCATGGACTGGAGGTTCCAATGAAACCGCGATTGAATTTTCAGAAGATCGTGGAAACCTTTTAGATGCAGGGAGTTACCAATTCTTTATTACAATTACGGATAATTCAACTGGATGTACCAACATTACCGCTCCCTTAAATTTAGAGATTTATCCACTTCCATCACCGTTTACTATTAGTGCGAATCTTGGAGGTGTGATTTGTGCAGGAAACACCGTCACTTATAGTGTTGATAGCCCAGATCCTAGTTTGACTTATGTATGGAATAATGAAGAAGTAGGAACCTCTATTACCGTAGAAGAACCGGGTGATTATTACGCAGTGGCCATTAGTTCTTTTGGTTGCGAAAGACAAAGTAATATTCTTACGCTATATCCTGGGCCAGACATCAATCTAGTTCCTTCAGGTTGTCATACTCGTTGTAATCCTGATACACTTTGTTTACCTCCAATTCCAGGGGTTGCTAGTTATCAATGGTATTTTAATGGAGTTGCAGTTCCTGCACCCAATGGAAATGAGTTGAATTTAATTGCCACGGAGTCTGGAGTTTACCAACTAGAGATGACAGATTTTATTGGATGTACCTTGTTGTCCGAAGCATTGACCTTGGATTTATATGATGGAGTGGGAGATATCACCGGAACTGTTTATTTTGATGCAAATGACAATGGTTTAATTGATCCAACGGATTCCATTTTGACCGATATTCCAATTAATCTGAATGATATTAATGGCTTGGTGAGTACCGTCAATACCGATCAAAACGGAGTATATCTTTTTGACGATGTACCTTCTACTGAATATGGACTGACAATGGATACATTGGTTTTAGCTGCTAATCATCAAGCATTAGTGGCGAAAATAGATACCGTTCTGACTGGTTGTGATGAAGAAATAATTATTGATTGGTTAATCATTGAAGTTTGTGAAACACTGACCAGTACTTTGTTAATGAATACATGTGATGGTGCCCCAATTATTTATGGTGGAGAAACCTTACCCGCTGGAGCAACTACGCCTGTTACATTCATAAGTACGGTTACAGGTTGTGATTCGATCGTACAAGTTACTGTTGTTGATAATAATAGTGTTACGGAAAATGAAATTTACATTGCTTGTGCAGGTTCGGATTATGATTATAATGGTACGATGATCGCTGCCGGTTCAAGTGAACAATTTGATTTTACTACTGTGACAGGTTGTGACTCGATCGTAACAGTAACGGTTACGGAAATAGTTGCGGCAGAAACAACAGAAATATTTCAAGCTTGTAGTGGTGAAGATATTTCCTATAATGGAACGACCATTGCCGCTGGAACCAGCCAAGTGTTTAATAATACGGGCTATCAAGGTTGTGATTCTACCGTGACAGTAATCGTAACAGAAGTTTTACCATTGGCAACGAATGAAACTTATAATGTTTGTGCGGATGAAACTTATGATTATAATGGGACGATGATTAATGCGGGTACAACAGAGACGTTCTCTTTTACCAGTTACCAAGGTTGTGATTCTATCGTGACGGTGGTAGTCGATACCTACGATCCTTTAACGCTGGAATTATCAACAGATCTAATTTGTCTAGGCAGTAGTCTAGGAGAAATTACCGTAAATAATATAACAGGAGGAGTACCACCTTACCAATATTCAATTAATGGTTCTGCACCGCAAGCGGAGTTGATTTTTACAGATTTGACAACAGGGGATTATTCGATTTTAATGACAGATGTAAATAACTGTCAACAAGAAGAACAGATCACTATTGAAACCTACGCCCCCGTAGAATTAACCTTTGAAGAAACCTATTTGATCCCTTGTGAAGAAGAAAGTATCATGATACGACCTGAAGGAATCAGTGGTTTTACCAGTGATCTAGTTTTGATTTGGGAAGGAACAGAAGAAGGAATAGAGTACGAAGTATCAACACCTGGTACCTACTTGGTAGAAGCAACCAACTTCTGTGGTAGCCAAATCTTTGAAGTAAACGTTGGGTTAGAAAATTTTGAAGGAGATATTATTTATATTCCGAATGCCTTCTCTCCAAATAGTGATGGCATCAACGATTTATTTAAACCCTCCATGTCGGTTCTTTCAGAAGTGGTAGACTATGAGTTGATTATTTTTAATCGTTGGGGTTCTAGAATTTTTAGCTCTACCGATGTACACCTGGGATGGGATGGTGGAGTAGGGCGTGGTAGCCAAAATTCAGGAGTCTATATTTATACATTAAACGCCAAAGTAAGTGTCTGTGGTCGCACAATTGATGTGCAGCAATCAGGTGATGTGACATTGCTGAGGTAAAAAATAGCCTTATTTAAATGGGTTTAGGCCTTGTATCATTTCAAAATGATGCAGGGCCTTTCTTTTTTAATCTAGTTTTGATTTTAAATTAAATTTCAACCCCTAATTCGCATTATTCCTTAACTTATGCCTATCTTAAGGCAGCGTTTTGCTATCTTAAAGGGTCTTTAGTACATACACGTTGATTTTTATAACACAACCAATTTTTACAAAACGAAATAACTAATTAGCATGAAAGCGATCCTCTCAACCGTTCTTTTTGTTTTAGCCTCCTTTTTTGTATCCGCTCAAGAGTTTGATCTTATTGTTGAAACCGATAATTGTCAATGTATATATCTCCAAGTAGTTGGAGAAGAGATTCAATTCTTAGAGGTACAATATCAGATTACAGCATCCAATGGATTTACTACTTTACTAGAAGGTAATCCTACTGAATTTTGTGATGTACTTTTTGAAGGTCAATACACTGTTACTGCACTTGTAAGTATTAATGGTCAGATCATTTGGGAAGGCGTAGAAGATATTTTCATCGCCAGTGACTTTATGGAAATATATCCTATCTCTGTTTGTGGAGAATCATCGACTACAGTTAGTGGAGGTTGTACAACGGCTTACGCCAATGAATTGGCTACATATCAAGTTAATGGTTTTGCTTTTAATGTTTTTGTAAATGGAGGTGAGATTATAAGCCAGAATAATGGAATCACGGTTCTTTGGGGAGATACCGGACAGGGAAATATTACTGTTTATGGTGATTGTAATAGTTTTGCTGACCTTTGTGTAAACATCGAAGAAGGCCCCGAAGCATCTTTTACTTCAACACCAGCCATCATCAATAATACCATCGAAGCCTGTGCTGGTCAAAATATCTTTTTTGAAAATACGAGTACCAACGCCGTTTCTTTTATTTGGGAAACAGGTACTGGAGAAAGTTTTTCTAATACGAATCTAGAATATGCTTATCAAAATCCAGGAACTTACGAAGTATCTCTTATCGCAAATGGCGAACTTGGATGTCCAGATACCAGTACGGTCAACGTTGAAGTCATCGAAGGATTAGCTCCTTCCATTGATTGTGTTGGGACCGTCTGTGCCGGAGAAATTGTTACCTACACGAGTAGTGATGATTGTGGTGTTTTTGATTGGACCGTAAGTGATAATGGTGTAATTACCAACGGAGGAAATGCAACTGATAACTTCGTAACCATCGAGTGGATGGATGGTTATGTTGGACTCATCGAGCTATCCGTTAGTAGTTGTTCAGGAGATTTTTGTACAAAACCAGCAATCGAACAAGTCCCAATTATTTCTCCAACTGCTACTATTTCGGGTGATGCTACGGTTTGTAATAATACCACAAAAACATATAGTCTTCCTAATTATACTGGAACAGAATTTAACTGGACGGTCTCTAATCGAGGAACGATTGAATCAGGTCAAGGGACCAACGAAATTACCGTTTCTTGGAGTTCTGGAACCGTACCTATAACAAACCAATCCGTCTCTGTTACTTATGATAATTGTTATCTAGGTTGTGGTGGTTCAGCAAATTTACCCATTTCTATTTTACGTGAATTTTTTGCTTCAGGTCCAATTGAAGGATGTGAAAATGGAACGAATGATTTCACGGCTAATCAATCCTCTGGTGGAACGGCGAATGCCATCGTAGATTGGGCAGTAGTTGCTCCTGATGGGTCTACTATTCAAACTGAAAATGGAACTGCTAATTTTTCCGCTAATTGGACAGCAGGTCCAGGGAATTATCGAATCATTGCTTCATCTAACTCAAATGATTTTTGTACCGATGAATATATCTTAAATATAAATGTCTTAGGAACACCTCCAACCTTAACCGATATTGAAGGGGTTACTGAAATTTGCCCTGGACAACCTTATACCTATAAAGTTACCGGAGAACCAAATCATACCTTTCAATGGGATATTATTAATGGTGGAACCAACACCCAACAAAATGGTGCGAATATCACCGTCACTTGGGATACTAATGGACCGTATGAATTATCGGTTACGCAAACTAATACCATCGGTGCAAATTGTATTTCCGATCCTTTTAATTTGACAATCAATGCGATTCCAACGATAAGTATTACGGGCAATAGCGATGCATGTATTGATGAACTAGATAATTATACCGCTACCAGTATTGATAATGTTGATTTTAATTGGACGATCATTCCAGCCTCCGCAGGAACACTAACTGGAGAAGTAAATTCTGCTAACCCAGAAGTGGTTTGGCATGAAGCTGGAATTGCCACTTTAGAACTTTCCGTCTGTGGTCAAACAGAAACAATTCAAGTAGAAGTACACGGAAAACCAGAACCAACAATTTTATTTCCAGGTAGTTTATGTGCCAACGAAGTTACCACTATTTCAACCACAACCACTTTTGATACCTACCAATGGATTAATGAAAATGGCGCTACGGTCTCCAATGATCCAACGCCAGATCTAGGCCCTGGTTATTATGAATTAGTGGTGACCAATAATTTTGGTTGTATGGAAGATACGACCTTCTTTATCGATCCTTTACCAATACCAAAAATTAGAATATCGTCTCCGACACCTATTTGGTTTTGCCCAGGAAGCACTTTCCCTACACTTTATGCAGTAGATACAGAAAGTGGATATGATTTTGAATGGTTCCAAGATGGTGTTTCAGTTGGAACAAATGCACCTTCATTTACGACTACAAATTTTGGAAGTTATCGGGTACAAGTAACGGATCAAAACGGATGTCAGAATTTTTCTAATACCTTACAAGTATTCGATATTTGTAATCAACCACCACCAGATACCATCACTACATCGGGTTGTTCATTTGCGACTCTTCCATCTTTTGTAAAAGATTTTCCCGCACCAATATGTGATGAACATAGTTATACGAGTACAACTGTTGGACATATTCCAGGAACGTTGCGTTGGAATTTTGATGACAATACTCCGATACAAACGGGTGATGTGATTACGCATCGTTTTAATGAAGCAGGTTTTTATCGAGTTCGACATTATGCTAATTTTGATGACCCACTTAATCCTGGTCAGATTCTTTCTTGTGGAACAATTAGAATTGATACGGTTTTAATTTCTGCTGCTTTTGATTCAGATTTAGCTTGTCCAGGAGGAATCACACAGTTTACAGATATTTCTACCTTCTTACCAATCACAAGTATAAGCAGTTGGAGCTGGGATTTTGGAGATCCAGCCAGTGGAGCAAATAATACTTCTACAGATATCAATCCAATCCATGTTTTTTCTAACGTTGGAAATTATCAGGTGACTTTAACGATTGCTGATCCATCAGGTTGTGTTTCAATAAGAACGCAAACGATTACGGTTCATCCTCTACCAGATATAGATTTTGCAGAACCAATGGTACAATGTGAGGCAACTGCCATCGAGTTTAATTTAAATGTATTGAGTGGAATTGTTACTTCTGTAAGTTGGTATTTTGGAGATCCAGCAAGTGGTGCAGCCAATATTTCTACTTTAGAAAATGCATTCCATGAATATGACACACCAGGTAATTATGATGTTATTCTATTTGCTACCAATATTTTTGGATGCACCAATAGCTTTGTTCGAACCATTACCGTTGAACCTAATTTATTAAACGGTGATATTAGTTTATCGCAACCCTCTCCACTTTGTGAAGGAGAATCCACGACCTTAAGTGCTCCTTCGGGAGGTGTAAGTTGGATTTGGTCTTCTGGAGAAACAACAGAAAATATTACGGTAAATACGGAAGATGTTTATTCCGTAACCATTACCGATAATCAAGGTTGTACCTATGCTCCAACCGAAGTGGCGATTGATATTATCCCTGCTCCAGTTGGTACTATTCGAGCAATAGAATTTGATGAATTTGGACAGGCGCAAGATTTTCTTTACGATAATCCGCTTGAATTATGTGAAGGAGAAGATTTATTTTTAGAAATAATAGCAGAAGGAAATAATAGTTATTCCTGGAGTACTGGATCTAGTGAGACGATCCTTGAGTTTTCTGAAGAACGTGGTAATTTACTGGCAGCAGGAACTTATGATTATACCGTAGTGGTGACAGACAATACTAGTGGCTGTACCGTTGAAGTTGGACCAACTCAAGTGATCGTGCATGACTTGCCAGCGACCTTTACGATAAGTGCAGGAGGTAGTGGTCAAGTATGTGCAGGTAGCAGTACCGTATTTAGTGTAGATAATCCAAATGCGGCTTTAACTTACCGTTGGAGTAATGGAGAAGTTGGGCAAAGTATTACCGTCTCAGAAGGAGGAACCTATTCAGCGACTGCGATTAATAGTTTTGGTTGTGAAAGGGAAAGTAATCAACTGTCTGTCCTCAATGGACCTAACGTAAGTTTAGTTCCTGCGGGTTGTCATACGCGTTGTATTCCAGATACGATTTGTGTACCACCAGTTGCTAACGTGACAAATTATCAGTGGTATTTTGATGGAAGTCCTATTGCTGGAGCAAATACTAGCGAATTTATTGCAATGAATAGTGGTTTTTATCAATTAGAAATGACAGACAACCAAGGCTGTACTTTACTTTCAGAGGGATTGACCTTGACACTTTCTAATGGGTTTGGACAGATTCGTGGATTTGTTTATGATGATGTAAATCAAAATATGGTGGTAGATGCAGGCGATAGTTTATTAACCAATGTTACGGTCAATTTATTAGAAGCAGGAGTGGTCGTTGATACTCGTATTTCAAATCAAAATGCGGAATATATTTTTGAAAATACGCCTAGTGGAAACTATACAATTCAAATTGATGCAAGTACGCTACCTGCGAACTATATGCCCATAATTGAAGACGTTGATATAACCATTACTGGTTGTGATGTAGATGCAATCGTTTCTCTTTTAGTGCAAGAAAATCAATGTCCAATTTTTTCCTCAACGCTGACTTTGAATACTTGTAATGGAGTCGTTGTCCCTTATGACGATGAAATATTATCTATTGGAACAACATCAGTTGTACTTACCTCGGTTAATGGTTGTGATTCTACGGTAATGGTAACAGTAGTGGATAACACCAGTTTTCAAACAACAGAAAATTACTCAGCCTGCACCGGAACGGATTACGATTATTTTGGAACATCAATTCCAGCGGGTAGTTCAGCACCAATAACGTTTACGAGTGTAGCGGGTTGTGATTCGATCGTAACAGTAATGGTAGCAGAAACGCAAACTAT
>JALZUU010000727.1 GCA_023300665.1 Saprospiraceae bacterium
AATCCCTCCACATAAAATTGGTATCTTTGCACAATCTTAAAATTCACCTAAAATATGAAATTAATTTTCTGGATTTTTAGTTTAATCAGTATAGTATCATTCCCAGAGACAACGATAGAAGGTACATTGCGTATCACCATAGAAAATGTCAAGAAAGATCAAGGTACCATTATGTTGGCTGTTTACGCCGAACCAGATAATTTTTTATCTGAGGTTACCTATCGAAGTGTCCACCACACGGTAAATCAATCCGGTGAGGTAAGCTTTGAAATTGCTGAGTTGCCTTATGGAGACTACGCGATCAGTCTCTATCATGACGAAAACGACAATAAAGAGCTAGATACCAATTTTATGAGAATCCCTAAAGAGCCGTATGGTTTTTCTAATAATGCTCGAAGTACTTTTGGACCTCCTAAATTTAAAGATGCACGATTTACTTTTAGCAGCACAAAACAGGAAATTAAAATTGAAATAAAGTAAGTGAGGCTGGTTGGATTATTTGCTAACCGACAACGAATCAACCAGCTCAAAAAAACAAATCATGACTTTCGCAGATTTACCAATTAATAAATCCCTTCGCAATGCCATCGACGACCTTGGCTTTACGGAACCAACGCCCATTCAGGCGGAGACTTTTTCTATCATTAGAGGTGGAAAAAATATTGTCGGGATTGCACAAACTGGTACCGGAAAAACCCTCGCTTTTTTATTACCCATTCTAACTGATCTAAAATTTAGCAAACAATTAGCACCGAAAGTACTCATTCTAGTACCAACGCGAGAACTGGTTTTACAAGTAGTCGAACAAGCAGAGCTGTTGACCAAATACTCGAATACGCGAATCATGGGCGTCTACGGAGGGACGAATATGAACACTCAAAAAGATCTTGTAGCGCAAGGTTGTGATGTGCTGGTCGCAACGCCAGGACGATTGTATGATCTAGCGTTAGCAGGTTCCTTAAAACTCAATAAGATTAATAAATTGATTATTGATGAGGTAGATGTG
The DNA here is from genome assembly GCA_023300665.1 of Saprospiraceae bacterium. GTDB lineage: Bacteria > Bacteroidota > Bacteroidia > Chitinophagales > Saprospiraceae > JALZUU01. The sequence continues at coordinate 1,007 of JALZUU010000727.1, forward strand.
ATGTTGGATTTGGGTTTTATTTTTCAATTAACCAATATCTTTGAACTGGTCCCTGATCGTCGACAAAACATCATGTTTTCTGCGACCATGACTGAAGAGGTTGATCAGTTAATCAGCGATTTTTTCTTTGATCCTGTGCGAGTAGCCATTGCTTTGAGTGGGACACCGCTAGATAATATTTCACAAGTTTGCTACGAGCTACCAAACTTTTATACCAAAGGCAATCTCTTGATTGAGCTCTTGGCAGAAATAGAAACCTTTAAGAAAGTACTCGTCTTTACTTCTAGCAAAAAGAATGCAGATCGACTCTACGAATATCTCTCAGAAATCTACCAACCAGAAATGGGGATCATTCATTCTAATAAATCACAAAACTATAGAATCCGAACCATCCGTCAATTTGATGAAGGAGATATCCGAATTTTATTGACCACCGATGTGATGGCTAGAGGATTAGATTTAGATCAAATTAGTCATGTAATCAACGTAGACACACCGACCTATCCTGAAAATTATATGCATCGGATTGGTCGAACGGGTAGAGCGGAAAAAGAAGGATCGTCCATTTTAATGTATACCAAAAAAGAAATTCCAGCTAAAGAGGCCATCGAGGAATTGATGAAATACCAAATTCCAATTGAAGAAGTTCCAGAACATCTTGAAAAAGCTACTCAATTAACACCAGAAGAACGGACAAAACCAGGTGCACACAAACACCATAATCGAAATGATGGAAGAGATTTGGCCGGCCCTGCTTTTCACGAAAAGAGCGCAAAAAATAGCAAGACCAATCTAGGAGGAAAGTATCGACGCGAACTTGCTAAGAAATATAAAAAACGAAAAACCAGAGGAGATAAAATTCAAAATAATAAAAAGAAGAAAAAAAGATAGAGCTAGTTGTTGTTTAACAGAAATTCTAATTGCTTGATTTTCAAATATATAAATGGTGATTAATACTTATTTTTATAATACTGTTATTTTTTAATAAAAAAATATTGTTATGAAAGGTTGTCTGTTGTTTTTTACATATAAAAATAGTATATTTGTTTTCAACTTAGTATAATATAGGCCTACTTTTTAGAAAAATTGTCTGATTGACAAATTTTATTTTCGTTCTACATCTTTGAGATACAACATTTCCAGCATAACCAATAATAAATTTTCTTTAAAAAACGAGATCATAACTTGTTTAGCTCAGTTAATGGTTTGACTGCTCGTTTTAGAAAGATTAAACAACTTTAAATTATTGATAAAAAAAGCGCTAATGACTAAAATTTTAATTGTAGATGACAACAGTAGCATTCGACGAATGCTTTCAGAGATTTTAGAAACCCGTGATTATACCGTTCATTCGGTAGCAAGAGGTAAAGCCTGTTTGGAAATCGTCACGCAGGAAAATTTTGATTTAATCTTATTAGATATCAAGATGCAAGGCATGGATGGCTTTGAGGTCTTAAAGGAATTAATGCTTCGAGGAATAGACATTCCAATCATTATGATGTCCGCACATGGACGTAGCAGCACCGCAAAACAGGTGATTGAAAAAGGAGCTTTTAATTATATCGAAAAACCCTTTGATATTAAGGAGTTGATAGAAATGATTGAAGATGCATTGGTAGATGAATCTATAAACACGCCTGATTTAGAGGTGTCGAATTTAGCGCGGAAGCAACAAACGAAAATTGGAAATAAAACAAATCTTAGAAAGGTTGATACTCAAAATAAAATAAACTCCAAGATTTATAATACGGGGAAAACATCGAGTCCTACGATGATCGGTAGTAGTCCTTTGTTTATGAAGTTGAAAGGAGAAATTGCCAAGGTGGCTCCTACGAATTTTCGAGTACTGATTTTTGGTCCTAATGGTTCAGGAAAAGAATTGGTGGCACGATCTATTCATGATTTAAGCCCGCGAAGCAACAAACGATTTGTAGAAGTTAATTGTGCAGCTATTCCAAATGAGTTAATTGAAAGTGTATTGTTTGGACATACCAA
>JALZUU010000728.1 GCA_023300665.1 Saprospiraceae bacterium
AAGATCGAAGTGATTTATACCCTGTTTTTTTGGAGAAAAATGGAGTGTTAGATCGGTTAAGAGGGGAGCGGTTTCCTTCGGATTTTTTAATGTAAAATTTAGATGGGGATTCTTTAAAAAATTCTATAGCGATACTTAGTTGCTTATAGATAAAATAGTATATTTATGATTGTTAAATGTTATGGGGGTACTTTGAATGGAGGAGCGTCCCCCAAAAACAAAACTGAAGATTCAATTGTCTTAGATATAACAATAGTTCGTGCAGCTTTTAGCTGTAAATTTGGATAAAATAAAAAAAGGTCGTAAAGTTGAGTAACTACACAAAACCTACGACCTATGGTAAGTACTCAAAGAATACTCGACTCAATAATCGCAAGAATATCTGTAAAGAACAAATGGCAGGTTACTTTTTTGAAAGAATTGTTCGGATTAATTTTTTCTTTACAGGGACGAATCAATTATTCCAACCTTGCCAGATATTCAAAATTCAATGAAGTCACGTTTCGTCGCAACTTCAAAAAGTTCATTGATTGGTCGAATTTTAACTTAGTAATAATGCGGCTAGCAGGTATATCGGTTCAAGATACCGTCATTGCCGCCATTGATTGTTCCTTTATCAGCAAAGCTGGTAAAAGTACATTTGGGTTAGATAAGTTTTGGTCAGGCGTAGCCAGCAGGAATAAAAAAGGATTAGAAATAAGTCTGTTATCGCTCATCAAAGTAGATACTAAAAAAGCCTGGGCTTTGGATGTCAAACAAACTCCGGCAAAATTATCTGCTAAAGAAAATGACAGTGAAAAGTTTACCAGAATTGATTTTTATCTTTCGCAAATTAAAGATCTGCTAACAAAATTATCGTATGTTACCTATTTTGTAGCGGATGGCTACTACGCTAAAAAAAAGGTATTCAAGCACTTAGCCATCTTTGATAAACACTTGATCACTAAATTACGTCCTGATGCAAACCTTAGATATTTATATAAAGGATCACATCCAAAAGGAAAACTAGGCCCCAAAAAGAAATACGACGGAAAAGTCATATGGAAGGATTTGGATCTCAGAAAATGGAAATACGTCGGACTGGATGACAAATACAACCATTTGAAAATATACACACTGATTTTAAATCATCCGCATTTTGGAAGAAATTTTCGGATTGTACTTTTGAAAAATGTGAGAAACAACAAATATATTTTGTTAGCATCGACCGACTTAGATCAGGATGCCCGACAAATTGTTAAATATTATCAGCTTCGTTTTAAAATAGAATTTTTGTTTAGAGATGCTAAACAGTTTACGGGACTCACTCATTGTCAAGCCAGAGATAAAGCATCACTCGATTTTCATTTTAACATGAGCTTAGCCGCAATAAACATTTTTCAGTTGGCTGCAAAAGATAATTCGACCACTAATTCAATGAACTCTTTTGTGAGAAAATCCTATAACACTCTTTTTGTATCCAGGATATTTTCACAACTCAGCTCTAAAGCAGAGTTTGATATAAATCATCCAAAGGTAAAAGCTTTGCTTAACTTTGGTTCGCTAACTAGAGCTTGACTCTTATTTAATTGTGCAAAATTGCACGAACTATTGATTAATAAAACCAAAACGGTTTAATGCAAAGATTACTAATCATATTTCTAACCATTTCATTTCTTATAAACGTTCTGTTTATTTTCCCAAAAATATTTAGCAGCCAAAAAGATCAAACCCCTTATTGGGAACCTTTCGAGCTAAATCCAAATCTTACATTAGCGTCTATCGTTAAAGATGGATACCGATTTGGTGCCATGCCTTGTGGGCAAGTACAATTTTTTAAAACCGTGGCCGATACTACCATTCAATATGAGGTAGGTATAGATTGTAAAAATTACTCCTCTATAACAAAATGGATTTCTGAGTTTTTTAATTTGGAACCGGAACGACTTGACGAAGATCAAGATCCGCAGAATCCTTATTATCCTTTTAATTTTGAGGTAGTAAAAGATTGTTATCAAGGAATCAATTGGAGAGTTTATCAGTTTAAAATGCAAAAGCCTAATCGAAAAGAAATACGTAGATTTATTTACAATAGAAATTGTAGAATTGTTTCCGAAACCGAAAATTGGGATCTAAAAGACGGAGGAAGTTTTGTGGTGTATAATCCGAAGAATGCCTTATATTTTGTTTGTCATATCGCTAGAGAAGATTCCCATATGCGTGAAGATGATACGAAGGAATGGGTGTTTAAAATTATTTCTACTATACCTTATCTTGATTCGGAAAAGATGGAGTTTGAGGCAGAAAGAAGAAAAACAATAGATGCTTTTAATGAGGAAAAGGCTATTGAATTTTTAATGGATGAATAAATTGGATTGAGAATTTAAAAATGAATGATGGTAGAAGAAATAATTGAGTTAGAATCAGAAATATCTTTTGAAGCTATAAAAAGCATTGATTTTGATGCTTTAGGAAATTATATAGCGATGACCGGAAAAGGAACTGTTCATCGTACTCATTTTAAATTAGAAACAAAACGAATCGTTGGTTATCCAATCATTCGAATAATAGATGAGGAAGAATTTATTATTGTCGAAAATCATGGAAATCCAGGAGATGAATTGGGATATATCTATGATGGGCAAGGAAATATACTAGCAAATTTTGATGCTGGATATGATATAAAAAATATTCTTATTCACAGAGATAAAATAATAATTTCATATGGCGACTTTTCAATTCTTAATGGTTATTCTCCTAGTAGTGAAGGAGTAGCTATTTTTGATTTAAGAGGTAATAAACTATTTGGATTTAATTCAAAATACTCCAACCGAATTGAAATTATCGATTGTTATTGTCTAAGTAAATGGGGCTCAAATAAAATCCTTTTTTTACCTTATAATAAATTTGATTTAGTAGAATTAAATTTAGATGATTTTTCTATAAAAACTTATCAAATTCCAGAAGAACTAAAAGGAGCTAGTCATTTAACTAGCTTTAAAGAAAATATTATATTTCATAGTACTTACGAGGATAAAGAGGGAGTATATATTTGGAAGGTTGATGAAAAAAAAGCACAAAAAATTGGTAGAACCAATAGAATATATAGATCATTGAATGATAGAAAATTTTTAGGAAAAGATGAAAAGTCTTTTTTTTATGTAAAATATTAAATGAACCCATTGAAGAAAATAAGTTTATTACTTTTTATAATTCTAGGAATAATCTGGCTTTACACCAATTCCCTAATTGGCGTAAACGAAACAGCTAAAGGATATCTATTGGAATTAAAAGAAGAATTAGAACGCTCAAACCTGAAAGCTAATTACTTTGTTCTCAGTGGTAGAAGGTGGAAACTAGACAATTATATTTTGACTAAATTAGGTGGTGCTGCATCCAAGAGTCAGCATTTATCTGGAACCGCGATCGATATCATCGTGTTGGATGTAAACAAGGATGGTAAGCGAAATGCGAAAGATGTAAATCTCGTCTATAACATTTTAGACAAAAAAATAATCGGCAACAAAGGAGGACTTGGAACCTATAAAAAAGGAAATGGTTTTTTTAATGAACAAATGGTACATTTTGATGCGCGAGGGAAACTAGCGAGATGGAATAGGTGAGGAGACAGGGAATTAATTATGAACACTATAGACGAATAAAATAAGAACATGAAACGAGAAAAAAAATCAGAAGCCGTTTTACATTCAGCTGGAGCGATAGTCAGACACAAAAGTATTTTTGAATCTTTAGAATCCTATGAAAATAAAGAAGAAATTTCAATAGCATTTAAACATGAATGGGTGAATCCATTCTATATGAAGTTGAGTAAAAAAGAAATAGAATGGATTGAATTTGTCGCTGAGAAATTTGATAAAATAACGGATAAAATAATATTAAAAAACTTAGGAGATTTTAATTGGCGATCAAGATCCACGGGTGCTTTTTTTACCTCATTGAAAGATAAAAAAAAATTTATCGATATTATTGGAACCCATCTTTTGAAAAGCGAACTTTGCTATGCTGGAAGAGAATATGCGATCACCCTTGCTTATTTTAATGAACCGTCATCCATCGAATATCTAACCAAATACTTAGATTATTATTTAGATCATCCTGAATTAGATTTTGATCAAAAGAATATTATTGCTACCTTAAAATATCTAGATGAAGCAAATAATACCAACCATATAAAATCCTATTTTGATCGCTGGGAAAAATTTAATTTAGAACAATTTCGAATTCGAAAAAAATATTACAGAATCGTACGTAAAAAATATGATATTAATCTTCCAGCAGAGAAAATTAAATTTGAAGAGTCTAGTTTGAATATCAAAACGGAGAACGTAAAAACAAGAATAGATACGTTAGATAAAATCAGAGATATAACGAAAGGAAGAAAGTGATGGAAGAATATAAATGCAAGATATGCAATAAAAATCATACGGTTTACTATGGCTTAAAAGCAGGGATTCCACGTCATGTACTTGAAATGAGAATGAACCAAGAAGAGGAACGGATTAAAGAATTTTCAGATTATTTAATTATTATTGACAAAAAAAAGGTATTATTAAAAGGACAAATTATTTTAGAAACACTATTCACTGAATCCCTGATCGTATACCAAGCATGGATTGAAATTCCTAAAAAAATATATGTCGCACAAATAGAGAAGGCCAAGGAGAAACCATCTTTAGAATTGGTTGGAGAATTAGCATCTGAACTCCCTTTCTATCAGCAACTTAAAGGAGCAAAGGCGAAATGGATATTAAATAAAGGAGATAAGATCGGTGAGATTCGAGCGCTTTCAGATTGTCAACTAAGGTCCGATCAAAAAGAACCAATATCAAAAGAAAGACTAATTAAAATGATGAATGGATTACATCATCCAGAATTAGAATGATTAAATTAAAACCTAGATGCTCAAAAGAATAACTACTATCTTAATATTGATTGTAAATTGTTTTTCCTTATTTAGCCAGTCCAATATTTACGCAGCTAAAGTTTCGACCCATATTGAATTTATTAAGGATACTATATTATTGGGTGAACCTACTTTTTTTCATTATGTCCTAACAAATAATTCAGACGAGTCAATTTTTGTAGAGGAAGGTGGAGACTATAGAAGTGGACGAAAGGTTAGTTTTAATGTTTACATCATTACTTCAGAGAACGATACTTTAACGAGGCAGGGACTTATGGGACCCTGGGGAGGTTTTTTGCTTTTCCATGAAATTAAACCAAAAAAAAGTAGAAAATTTAAATTGTTTTTACCAATGTGGGGTGATATCAAAGAGGCAGATAATTACACAATAAGTGTTTCCAAAAAATTTAAAATTGCTCCATATAATCCTTTTCCATCTAAAGATCATTCAAAGACGGAGGAGATACCTAAAGAAGCAAAGAAAAAACTCTAT
>JALZUU010000729.1 GCA_023300665.1 Saprospiraceae bacterium
CGCTCACTCGTAAAATCAAGCGTAAATGGATGTCGACGCAAAAAAGGATACCCTAAAATTCCATCTAAATCAACAGAATAAGCCTGATTAATTGGCTCAAGATCAGAAAACATAAATCCTAAAGTAGCATAATTTAACCCCATACACTCCATTTCTGTCAAAGTAAAATTGCGAACCGTTGAGGCAGATTCAGCAATCGTCCAAACTTTCCCTTCTCTCAGATTTTCCGTATGAGCAGCCAACGCTTTTTCAAAATTTCCAGAAAAAATATTGGCTTCCGCACCCGTGTCAATGGCAAAAGCATATTCTACCTTATCCACCAAAACAGGAACCATCGGAAAATGCCCCTGCCAAGTTAAAGATAGACTTCTTAAAAATTTATGAGATTGATTTTTTGATGAATTCGTAGATCTTTCAAGTCGAACAATATCGTTCCGATAGTCAACAAATAAAGAAAAGTCTTTTAGCAAATTAGTTCCTATAATTCCTGCAATAGGACAACCTTTGGCCGCCTCTAAATGCCGCATATCCATTTTATACAAAGGTTGATTTTTGAATACTACTTTCCCTATTTCAAACCGAGCAACCACTCCTTCTTCCACCAGGACTTGATCACCAAGTCCATAAGCTTTCGCAACTTGATCCGAAACTAGATTTTGATTGATAAATAAATGAGAAGCTCCTGTATCAAGGATATAATTGCCTTCCGCCCCATTGAATCGAGCACGAACAACAATCAGTCCTCCCGCTAAACGAGCATTAATCACATCCTCAAAAGCTGCTGAAGGTGAGTTACACAGGTGAACATTTTTAGGCGTTCCTGTAGAAAACAAATGTGGAGCTCCACCGAGGCATAGCAATAGTACTATCCCGAGGGCCAGCCAAAATTTTCTCATCGTTGTTTGTATAGTATGTTAAATTGACTTATTTGACCAAACCTGATGGGTCTAAACATCAACATATAAAAATTTAATAAAATAAGTCTTTATCCATATATCAATTATACTGCCAGTTGTGGGAATGTTTCTTATCTTTGAGAAGTGGGGAATGAATAATTGATTGACCTTCCCTATTTTTACAAGAAATTAACGTTAAAATATGCGTATTTACCTTCTAGCCTTCTTATTTATTCTAGGTTGTCAACCAGCTGATAAAACTGAAACAACCCCTCCATCTTCCGCTGATAATTCTTCGACTATGAGCATAGAACGCCCAAAATTGACCAGGGAACAAGCGAATCGTTTAGCAGGTTTGCCACTAAAATGTATGCAAAAGGAGTTTCCAAATAAGCTTGGACAAGTGCTCGGAGGTCCATCAGATATGCAATCACCAAAGAATTTACACCCAGCATTTTATGGTTGTTTTGATTGGCATTCTTCGGTCCATGGTCATTGGATGTTGGTAGAATTATTAAAGCGATTTCCAGATTTAGAGAAAGCAGATCAGATAAAAAAACAGTTAGCAGAAAATATTTCAGCCAACAATATTAAAGAAGAGGTAACCTATTTTGAAGGGAAACATAATAAATCTTACGAGCGTACCTATGGTTGGGCTTGGTTACTCAAACTCTCAGAATCACTCCAAACTTGGGATGATCCACTTGGTAAAGAATTAGCTAATAATTTGGAACCACTAACCCAACTTATCCGCAACCGATATCTGGATTTTCTACCTAAGTTATATTATCCAATTCGCGTGGGAGAACATACGAATACAGGTTTTGGGTTGGGCTTTGCATGGGATTATGCCAACACTGTTCAAGATAAAGAATTACTAAATTTAATTAATCAACGAGCCAAAGATTGGTTTTTAAAGGACGAAAATTGTCCGCTATCCTGGGAACCAAGTGGCTATGATTTTTTATCACCTTGTTTGGAAGAAGCAGATATTATGCGACGTGTTTTAGCACCAGCAGATTTTTCAATTTGGTTAAAGAAATTTTTACCACAATTATCTGATCCTCAATTTACTTGGGAACCAGGACAAGTATCCGATCGATCCGATGGGAAACTGGTGCATTTAGACGGACTTAATTTTAGTCGTGCTTGGGTTTTATATGGGCTAGCAAAACAAGGGGTTGGAAATGAAAAAAACATGATTTCTATCGCCAATGCCCACATGGAATTTTCCTTACCAAACGTAGTAGATGGCGATTATGCCGGAGAACATTGGTTGGCTAGTTTTGCATTGTGGGCGTTGATTTCTGGGGAGGAATAAGTAGATGGTTTTATCGATCAATATTTTTTAAAAGGTCGTCCACATTAATACCATACCGAAAATCCCACCCAATATAGTAATAGGAAAAATGATTTTTATATACTTAGCGGAAGCAGTATCACTAGATCCAAAGCCTAAACCATTTATCAAACCAGGATGCTTTTCTAAATACTCGGCACCGTCTTGAAAGTAAATCCACCATGCAGATAATATCCATAAACAAACAACAACTGCATGGAAAATTAAAACAATAGGATTCATTTCTCGTGGAAAAAAAAACTCAAAACTACTTTCCGTCATTCCTGTTAAATTTCCGATTCCGATTATCACCCACGGGATATTTCCAAAAAACATCCAACCTTTAAAAAGTTTCTCATATCCATCTTTTAGACTTGGATCTACTTTTATTTTTTTCTTTGAATTGTAAAAAAATATTAAGCCGTTTACTATGGTACCAGCAATAAACATTATCCAAAAATTATCAAATAAAAAATCCATAAACGCTATTTTTTAACCTAACCATTCACTGGCTTCCCTGCTAAAATATCTCGACCAATTTCTCCTGGATAAACGATAAATACCGGTAGATCAATTTTTCGATCCTTAAGTTTTTTCCGAACGGTCATCTCAATATCTTCTCGAGCATAACGGCTTGAAAAATGGGTAAGAATTAGTTGTTTAATATTAATCTCTCGAACCATATCCAGTACCTCATCGATGGTTGAATGTTTGTTTTTAGTAGAAACTACATTGGGTTTAGATTCATCTTTTAGAAAGGTCGCTTCGTGGATCAATAGGTCTGAATGATCCCATTTGGAATAATCATCCACAGGTGTATCTCCAGAAAAACTGATGATATTTTTTCGAGTAATTTCCGTTAGGAATTCACGTCCTTTTTCTTGAGCGATATTTTTGATCTGATCTGAAGTGAATGCTTGAAATTCAGGCTTCAATTTATTTTTGGTTTCAAATACTTTATAACTAAGACTTTTATGAACACCAACTGGACAATCGATATGTTCATTTCTAATCGCTTCTACTTCAAAACCTTTTTTGATTGGAATGACCTGTCGATCTTCTATTTCTTGCCATTGGGCACCTTGGGTATGAGGATCAAATTTTCCTAAAAATTGCTGCATAGCCGGAAAAGAGCCGGAGTCTTTTGGATAGCTGATTATCGGTAGATTCGGTCTAGAATTTAATTGTAAAAACTGAGGTAAGCCGTGTAAATGATCTCGATCAGGGTGGGTAATAAAAACATGTTTAACCTTCATTGACTTTTGTAACAGGCCAGCCGAAAGCCCATCTCCTGCATCAAACAAAAGATTGAGTTCTTCGATATTTATCCAAGTAGAAAAAAGCGCAGTTGAGTAAGCAGTTATTGTATGATGCATAGTTGGCAATTAATAAATTCTCATTTTTAATCCCAACAAAACTACCTAAAATATCGTTCCTTTTAGGATCAATCTGTTTAAAAAAAATGCTAATAACACTTCACTACTTCATAATTTTTTACGGCTATTTCACGATTGGTTAGAATATCCATAAGTTTGACTTGCAAATCCACTTCCACTTTATCTGCTGAAATAACCGCGCGTTCACATTGATCTCCAGATTGCTCTAATTCAAAACCAGCTAAACATCCAAGTACTGCTTCTTGAATAACAATCGTATCATATTGGGCGGGGATTTCGATCAGACTCCAAACCAGACAGTCGTTCGGATCAGCAGACAAGCAATTTCTATCTGCTCTTTTCTTTACCCATTTAGTAGAAGCTTCGGATATTTTTTCCAACTCAAATTCAAAATCGAGGGGTACCAAATCTACCTTTTCATACCAAGCAATTCTACTCCCTGCTTCTAAAGTATCTAAACGATAGTCAGTAGAAAAATATGAAAATTCCTGCCCATCAATTTGATAACAATTCTCCCCTTTATAAGAATCAAGAAAGGAGCTGTTTTTATTAGGCATCTCCCAATCACTCCATAAATCAAGATATCGATCAATTAATGCTATTTCTAAATCGAGGAGTCTATTGGCTTTTTTAAGCAAAGAAATTTCTTCAACCGTCTTTTTTCTGTTGAAATTCTTTTTGTCTAACTCTAGGATCGCTTCTTCATTATCTACTTTTTCAATTGAAATATTTTCTTGTAGCAATTGATATTTTTCAATATAAAATTCACTCTGGGTATCGAAAAAAATATCCACATTTTCAGGCCCGATTAAAAAACCATTAATCCGTTCTAGATAATCATTTTGAGCATTGGTTTGATAAAAATTCAAGCTTAGAAAAAAGAAAAGGAGAAGGGTTTTATGGTTCATGTTTTTATAGAGGTTGTTTTAAAAAATTTAAACATCAAAATCGTCTAAAATATCTGGATGTGTATTAACTTTTGATTTACTCCAGCTATTGTCTAAAAATAAATAAAACAAATAACAAGATAATAGCCCAGCAGGTATTGCCATTAAACTAAGTAATATATCATTTAATTCATCGATCGCTTCAGGCCCAATTATTATAGCCAAAACAATACCTATAACAAACGCTCCAACATAATAGGAAACTACCCCTAATATGGCAAATAAAATTTCAGACTTTTTATATAGTGCCGCTAAATCGTAAAATTTTTTTCCTATAAAATATACAAGTAATAATCCTAGCATAATTGAGTATTTGATTGTTTAATTATCTATTATAATCAAAATACTTACCAAAAGTACAAAATTAATTGTTATTTTTTGATTTAAAATCAATATCCCATTTTTTTTTTGAATTGATCAAATAAAAATAAAGGTTCAACTTTTAAGTAACTATCATTATGAAGACTTCCATTGATAAAGGGCTACTAAAAAACAAACTACTCCAGTTCCTAGAATTAAGAATTGATAATATTCAATCCAACTGGATACAAAAACCAGAAGTGTGGCTCCTCCTAGCCAAACAGCTAATGAAGAAAGCCAACAACAACTGGAACCTAAAACTAAAGCGATGATACTCCCCACGAGTGGTCGCTTATAGTTAAATTTATTTTTCATTTTTCTGAGCACTAATTGTCATGGAAACAATTGAATTTGCAATCACCTTAATTTCTGAATCAGACAGATTATTTTCTGTTACAATCTTTCTAGCGATAGGATCATTCAACATTAACTCTAAGGGAAAGACACCTTGCTTATCGATCTGAATTTCACTAAATCCAGCTTGCTCAATTGCCTCTAAATAATCTTCTTTTTAAATTGCTCCTGATAAACAAGCGATATGTCCTTCTACCGAATCCATAATGTAATCAGATAAATCATCTAACAAAATTATATCTGAAATCATCAGTCTACCATTTGGCTTGGCAACTCGATATGCTTCTCGAAATACTTGATCCTTTTGGTTAGATAAATTAATTACACAGTTTGAAATAATCAGATCGACGCTGTTATCTTCAATCGGTAAATTTTCAATTGCCCCCAATTTAAATTCCACCTGTTGATAATTTCCGCCACTTGCGTTTTTCTTGGCCTGTGCAATCATTTCTGGGGTAATATCTACACCAATCACCTTACCAGTTGGCCCCGTTTCCTCAGCAGCTAGAAAACAATCAAACCCAGCTCCAGACCCAAGATCTAAAATAGTTTCTCCTTTTTTAATAGAAGCAAAAGCAGTTGGATTGCCACAACCAATCCCGAGGTTAGCATCAACAGGTACTTTATTTAACGCTTCATCGCTATATCCAATTTTTTTTGCAATTTCATTGGCTACATCAGAAGGATCACAACAGCTAAATAAATTAGATAGGTAAGACTTTTTCGTATTTCGTTTTAGAATGGCTGAATAACCAGACTTTACATTTTTTAAATTTTTATCGTTATTCATTCTACATTAATTTAATTGTTCGTTAATAATGTAAAATTGAAGCTATTTGAAATTAAAAAAAAGGACAAATGTCCTCAAGTGCTAATTAGAAATTTCTTGACGGATCCGAGATAAGGTTCTTCGAGTGACTCCTAGATAAGTAGCGATGTCTTCTATATTTGCCAGCTGCAAGACTTCAGGTTGTTCTTTTAATAATCTTAAATACTTTTCCTTAGCGGATTCGTTATTTAGAATTGCGGCATATCGTTCCATTCTAAAATACTCTTGTTCAGCCACCGCGCGACCAATAGTTTGCCATACTGGAAAAAGATTGTACAGCTTTTGAAGACCATCATAACTAATTACAATTAATTCGATGTCCGTGATAGCTTGTAACATTAAATGAGATGGTTCTTGTAAAACAAAGCTTTTATAAGAAGAGGTTAAGTTATTTTCAGTACAAAAACAGGAGGTTATTTCTTCTGATTTATCATTTAAATAAAACATCCTAATGGTGCCAGAAAGGATAAATGCTAGATGTGGACAAACTTGATTTTCTCGAACAAAGAAGTCTCCTTTTTTTAATTTTTTGGGTGAAAAATAAGAACTAGAATCAATAAATTCTTGGTCAGAAATTGAGGCAATAGAACTAAGATATTTTTTAAATTTTTCCATTAGACAAGTAAAATTATCTAACAAAGGTACTTACTAAAATTTCCGAAATCAAATCACGACTTAGTTTATCTCACCGCCCACTCTTTGGGCACCAAAATTTCCGCTACTACTCCACTATCAATTCTTGCTTTTTGTTCTTTTACGATATCCGTCATATCAATAATTTTAGTCACCATTTCTTTTCCAAAGGACGCTAGAATATCCCCCTTTAATCCGAGTTGAATGGCGCGTCGTTCTACCTTATTTCCAAAAAGATCATGATCTGGATCCCATTGCAGACGAACTTCTTTTTGCTCTAATTCTGCTTTCCAGTTTTCGTGGGTATCGTAAATATCTTCCTTATAAGAAGAATAAACGGCTTGATCTAAAATGGTATTAAAATCTGTTTTTTTAAGCCATAAACCTAAAATTCTTTCTTGATTTTCTTTAGCAGCCCAACCACACCTAAACATCATCCATAGAAAATTAGGCTTAATCCAGGACATTCGGCCATACTTAAAATGACTACCTCCCAGATATTGATGCGCTATCGCGAAGTCGGCAATTCTATTATTATAAGCTTGATAGACTAAAATTTCATCTTCCGTTTGGTGTGCTAAAATTATCTGTCCTGTTTGAGGAACAGTTCCTTGATATTCGGCATAGGTTATTAATTTCGGGTACATTTTTTTGATAAATTTATTAAAATCTAGTTTAAAAACCCTTCCTAATACCTTTTCGTTCCACAACTTGATCGTTACTTTTATATAAACTAACTTTTAACCTTAATCATATTTAAAAGAGCCATCCAGTAACACTACTGAATGGCTCTTTTTGAAAAGCACTAAGGTGCTTTTCTATAATTAGCAGAGGAAACTAAAAGTCAATTAATTCAATATCAAAAAGCAACACTTCATTTCCAGGGATTCCCTGTCGACCTTCAAAGCCATACGCTAATTGTGGAGGGATAATAAATAAACCTGAGCCTCCTCTTCCCATTAAAGGAATTCCTACTTTCCATCCTTCAATCAAATTAGAAAGTGGAAAACTTGCAGAAGAAGTCCCGCTTTCATCGAATACTCCACCGTCAAAAAAACGTCCTTCATAATTGATCTCAATAAAAGAGTTAAGATCCGGTTTTTCTGATCCTCCTGGTTCATTTAAGACATAGAATAGTCCTTCTGGAGTTTCTTGTACCGCTAGATTATTATCAGCAATGTATTGATCAATCGTCTCTTGTACTTCGTTGTCAATGTCGTGAATTTCAATTTCGTAAACAGTAACACTATTTCCAGGAACGATACCTGCATCTACACTTCCAAACCCAATGTCTGGAGGAATAACAAGCGTAGCCCGACCTCCATTTTTCAATAATCTAAGACCTTCAGCTAAACCCGCTATTTGCGTAGAAATATAAGCTCCAACAGGCGTAGTGCTTTGGGCAAAAATAGTCCCATCTGTCAATCTTCCAATAAAGGTGATTTGTAAGATGGAATTGGTAATTGGAAATTCCCCTTCGCCTTCTTCATGAATTTCATAACTAAGACCTGATGAACTTGTGGTTACATTCAATCCTGTAGCTGCAATATATTCAGCCATTTGTACGTCAGGAGGAGGTAATTCTTCTTCATTATCACCACATCCGAAGACCAATAGTAAGGTAAAGAGACCTATCAAAAATTTATTCATATCAGTAATTTTTTTTTAAAATCTGTTAATTTAGGTTATCAGAATAACTTTATTATTTGACCAATATTAAAACGTTTGAAATAAAAGATTTGTCCACTCAAAATTTATTTTTCTTAGGAATGGCCAATTAATTATTAATCAATATTATCAAACTGTCGGTTTTAAGCCAAGTTCATTGCCCTTTTTTAACATAAAAGCATAAGCTTGGTCGTAATCATTACTAATGTCGCCATCAAGAATGGCTTCTCGAATTGCCATTTTTACCAAACCCACCTCTCGACAAGGCTTAAGATTAAAGGTACTCATGATGACTTCTCCGGTAATCGGTGGTTGCCAGTTACGTATTCGATCTTTGTTTTCCAACTCTCGCAATTGCTTTCTAACTACCTCGTAATTTTCTAAATACCTTCGTACTTTTTTTGGATTCTTACTAGTAATATCTGCTTCACAGAGCAACATCAAATCATCAATATCCTCTCCTGCATCAAATAGTAACCGACGAATCGCAGAATCGGTGATATTATCTTTGGTCAAACTAATAGGACGAAGATGAAGCCTTACTAATTTTTGAACATATTTCATCTGCCCATCCAAAGGAAGACGCAACCGTCGAAATATTCGAGGCACCATCGTGGCACCTAAGGCTTCATGTCCATGAAAAGTCCAGCCTTGGCCTTTTTCAAATCGCTTGGTTGGTGGCTTGGCAATATCATGTAATACCGCTGCCCAACGCAGCCAAAGATCATTTGTCTTTTCACTCAAATTATCCACAACCTCTAGGGTATGGTAAAAATTATCCTTATGAGAACGACCATTTTTAGTCTCTACACCATACAAAGCCGTCATTTCAGGAAAGAATATCTCTAATAATCCAGTGTCAAATAGCTTTTTAAACCCAACAGACGGTTTTGGACTTAATAGGATTTTATTGAGCTCAGTGGTAATTCTTTCAGCAGAAACTATTTTAAGACGGTTCTTATTCCGTGCAATACTTTCTAAGGTCTCTGGCTCAATATTAAAATTTAATTGAGTAGAAAAACGAATACCGCGCATCATCCTTAGGGGATCATCCGAAAAAGTACGATCAGGAGATAGCGGGGTCTTGATTAATTTTTGTTCCAAATGATGAAGTCCACCAAAAGGGTCAATAATTTCCCCAAAAGAATCAGAATTAAGGCTAACTGCTAGCGCATTTATAGTAAAATCTCTTCGATTTTGGTCATCTTCTAAGGTACCGTCCTCTACTGTGGGCTTGCGAGAATCTGCTCGGTAGCTTTCTTTTCTAGCCCCTACAAACTCCATTTCTAGGTCTTTATGCTTTAACATAGCAGTCCCAAATCGCTGATATACCACAACTCTTGGAATTGGTCTTAAACGGGCCGCTATCTCACGAGCTAGTTTAATTCCACTTCCTACACAGACTATATCCATATCTTTTGAAGGCCTGCCTAACAAACGATCACGAACATATCCCCCTACAACATAGGTAGGCATTTCGAGACTGGCGGCTGCCTGTTCAATCATCATAAAAATTTCCCGCTCGTGGGGCTGAATATCGAATACCATTTGCTTTTTTTACTTTTGGCAAAAATAAAAATAAATCCCTAATTAACCTGCTTGGTAAAATCAAAAAATAAATTACCTTTGCATTATATATGTAACCTAACCTAACAGGCTCTCGGCTTCTTTCAAGTATAAAGGTGCTTCATTCAAGTTCAAGCTTTCTCTATTTACAAAATTACTTTAGTTACTTAAATACTTTAGATCACAAAATATGTCCAAACTGAGCATTGCTCTATTAGTAGGGATATTTTTGTTAGGTTCGGCGACCCTATTTGGAAATAATATTTTTCAGGCTGCTGATTCTTTCAATACCGCACTAGATAAAGCCAACACCAATAGAAAACTGCTGCTAACTTACGCGGCTAGTTCTACTGCGCCGTGCTGTATCGCAATGGAAAAGGCTACCTTTCAAAATCTAGAAATTCAAAATTTATTAAAATCTTCCTTTTATCCAATCAAAATTAACCTTTCTAATGACTTAGGAAAACAATGGGCAAGTAAATTTCAGATTATTAATTCGCCTACCCTGCTATTTTTTGATACCAACGGTACTTTAATTAAACAAGTTGAGAATGGGGTAAGTTCCAGTGAACTAAAATCAATCCTAAAAGAGGTAGTATATTATAATACCAATGGATTTTGGCCTTTGGAAGGCGAACCGGTGGTGCTTACAGCCACGATCATTAATAAACCGAGTTCTAATCCTACTTTCAGTATACTAGTAGATCAAATTCCCACAGATGATCCTTCTATTAGAGATATCGTTCAAAAAATAAAGTTAACCTATCCAAACGAACTGCTTCAAATCAAATTAGGTAGATTAGGTGAAAAAACCTTTTATCGATTATTACTCGGCAAATTTTATGTTTCCAAAGAAGCAGAAGTTTTACTAAAAAACATAAAAGAGACTGGATTTAAGAATGCCCATGTTTTATATACTCAGGACCAGAACCACTAGCCTTCCAATTTTCCTTACTTTTGTGGTATATGGATCATCAAATTTGCTTGCACTTAGGTTCAAACATGGGCGACCAAGGCCAAAATTTGAAAACGGCTATTTTAGAAATTGCTAAAACAGTCGGTCAGATTTCTGATCAATCTTCTCTTTACAGGACAGAAGCTTGGGGCGAAACGGCTCAACCTGACTTTTTAAATCAGTCCATTTTGGTCTCCACGAATCTATCCCCTCAAATAGTGTTAAAGACGATTTTGAATATTGAAGCAGAAATGGGTAGAATTCGGGAAAAAAGATGGGGTCCTCGTTTAATCGACATAGATTTACTCTTTTATGATGATCTCATCATTGAAACACCTTCTTTAACCGTTCCTCACCCACAAATTCCTTTTCGAAATTTTGTTTTAATCCCTACTATGGAAATTTTTGGGGATTTTATCCATCCAGTTTTTAATTTGTCTATTGAAGAATTATATTTGCGCTCAAAAGACAAAGGAGAAGTTTACTTAGAGCCTGTTTAAGCATAGGAATACTAAATACTAACTAAGTAAATATTGAATTATTGGTAATAGCCAATTAATATCATTTACCATACTAGTGGACATTTGCGCGTTTGCGGCCACTCTCCGGCGGTACTGCCGGAGCTGGGAGGCAGAAAATGGAAAAAATGTCCAGTAGTATGATCATTTACCTTGATTCACATTACCTAAATATCTCTATAAAAAATACAATGAGCGAAAAAACCAGTATCCCTTATCAGTACATTGCCATCGAAGGAAATATAGGTGCTGGAAAAACTACGCTTTGTCACCAACTATTTGAAACCTATAATTGCCGTTTAATCTTAGAGCAATTTGCCGACAACCCTTTTTTACCTTTTTTTTATGAAAATCCAGAACGATACGCTTTCCCTGTTGAGTTATTTTTTATGACTGAAAGACAGAAGCAACTTCAAGAAAATCTTGGTCAAGGTAGTTTATTTCAGGATTTCATTGTGGCAGATTACTTTTTTATAAAAACACTTTTATTTGCAAAAAATAATCTCAATACGGAAGAATATCGACTCTTTCAAAGATTGTTTAATATTCTAAACGCTACCTTCCCAAAACCAGATTTATTGGTATTTCTACATAGACCAGTAGAGAAATTATTAGAAAATATAAAAAAGCGAGGACGAGAATACGAACAGGAAATCTCTGGTGAGTATTTACAGGGAATTCAAAATACTTACTTTGAATATTTTAGATCGGAAGGAAATATCCCTATCCTAGTTATCGATGTAGATCAAATGGACTTTCAAAAGGAACCTGCACACTATCAGATGGTCTTAGAAGCATTGGGAAAAACCTACCCTCCAGGAATTCATCATGTTAGTTTTGTCAATGGATAAGACTTAATCTAGCGTTCCTACTTTGAGTAGTTCTCTAACCCAGATAATTAAAAATAGAAAACCAGCAAATCCATAAGTCTTTTGTTCACCTAAAGGCAATCCATACGATTTCTTATCCAATAATAACGTGAACTTTTCTAAACTATACCCTATCGTTCCTTCCATTCCAGCTTGATAATACGCATATCCAAAATATCCCAAATTGATTATCGCCATTAGAAAAGCCGCAAAAATCAGGCTTTTAACAAGTATTATAAGGTGTTTAATCATCTTTGATAGGTCATTAAAATTTGTAGGAGGTAATTGTCCGCGCAAAGATAAGGAATGATTGGTGATTTTTTAGTCCTTTTTGTCAATAGCTGTAAATGAAATTTTAAGCAGCCTCTATGAACAAAACAGCCCATAATCATAGTTTGATTATGGGCTGTAAAGACTAGAAAAGGGATTATTGTTTTCTTAATAAAACCCGTTCTGTCCAAGATTTACTATATCCTTTGAATTTTAATAATAGTAATCCACCTTCGTAATTAGATAAATCAATATATCTCATTCCAGGATTAGACTCTAGTAGTTCTTGACGAAGATGTTTTCCATCAATCGTATAAATATCTAGAAGAATATCCGTTGTTTGATTTTCTTTTATTTCAAAGAAAACTCCATCATTGGTTGGATTAGGAAATACACTTGTGTAAATCGCAAATTCTAATTGCTGTGGGTTAGAAGCTAACTCCGTATCATCAGATCGTAACTGTGTTACCTGATAAATATTGACTCCGGTCATTGGATTTTCATCTGTATATTCTCGAACCACTGCATATTCAGAAGGATCTAATACTTCAACCGTTTCGATGATTTGAAACTCCCCATCTGCTCCAGCTCGTTCAATCTGATAAGCAGTTGCTTTGATATCTTGATTAGAAACCCATTGTAAGTTAGAAGTTCCTGGAACTTCAGTAGCAACGGATAGTTCTAGATAATCTGAACCAATAGCATTAGTTGAAAAACCATTCACTCCTTTGATGTTCATGGTATAATCTTCCACTTCTCCTTGATTAAGATTTCCACAAGAACTTGCATAACTACCTCTCTGCATTACAATCCGCATACGAGTATCTCCATTCAAGGCAGAACTTGGAATATCAAAACTTGATCCTACCTGCCCTACTCCTGAAATTCTTAATACTTCTTCTCCCGAATCAAAAAAGTCTTTGTCTTGATTGAAATCAATATATACTGTCCAAAAACAAGCTGAGTTTTCATTACCAGGGTTTAGAAGAATATATTTATCCTGTCCAGCAGTGGCAAACCCTCGCTTATTTGTGAAGTCTGCATATCCTTCTTTCGAACTCCATTTGTCAATCGAACTTACTTGTACACGCTCTATGTAATAACTCCAAGGGTTATCCCCTTCTGCCTCACAATAATCTCCATTACCAGAAGAATCATTTGGTAATACTGTTATATTAAAACTACAGTTTCGAATATTACCACAATCATCTCCAATCATAAATTCTACGGTAGTTGTTCCTACTGGGTAGAAGCTTCCAGAAGAGGATCCTTCAACTTGTGTAATTTGTACATTACCACCACCACAGGAGGTAGTAGCCGTAGGCATATCAAAGCCTACTGATAAACCATTTCCACCAGATTCTGCGGTAACAGTTAGATCATCCATACAATTTACCGTCAAGGAAGAAGGATTAGAATTTCCATTTGATTCTAAATTAACCGTATAATCTTCCACTTCACCGATATTGAAATCCCCACAAGCATTTGGGAAACCATTGGTACTCATGGCAACACGCATTCGGGTAGATCCTGATGAAATACTTCCTGGTAAGCTAAAACTAGCTGACAAAGTTGCTTCAGAGGTACCATTATTTGGTCCATTTTGTACTTGTGTAACAACCGCTTCATTGTTTTCAAAACTACCATTCCTATTCTGATCTATCCAAACTTTCCAATAACTATTAGACGAAGCCCAACTATAACCAGTTGTCAATAAGATGGTATGATTTACGCCACTTGCAAGCGTTGTTGATTGGTTTGTAAAATCAGCATACCCTTCTTTTTGTGAAGAATTATTTATACTTCCAATTCTTACTCGACGAATCCAAAATTCCCATGGTAAATCACCTTCTGCATCACAATAATCTCCTCCGACTGGTGGGTTTGGTGGGTCTACAACTGTACCTCGAGAAATATTTACCGTAAAAGAACATTCTTCTAAATTTCCACATTGATCAAAAACACGATATCTTACCGTATAGTTACCTGGTGCATGATTGGCATTATTAGGAATTCCACTAAGTTGGAACATGGTAAATCCACCTGAACAATTACTTTGAACTTGTGGATCATCCCAAGAAACAAACCCTCCATTTGATCCTTCAGGAATGGTAATCTGTATGTTTTCTGGACAATTAATACTTAAATCGTTCCCTGTTGGCGTATTATCTTCGTTAATGTTAACAATGAAAGTACAGTCTTCTGAATTACCACAGTTATCTGTTGCTCGGTAACGAATAGTATACGTACCAGGTATTGCAAAAGAATTACGAGAAATACCCGAAATCTGGAAGACATTTGCCCCACCACCACAATTAGTGCTTGCAGTTGGCAAATTCCAAGTAGCAATAGCGCCAGAAGCATTCGGTGATAAGTTTATGTTTACATTATTTGGACAATTGATAGATAAATCAGTTGATCCTCCTGTAGATTCTCCAACCGTTACCGTCACATAGTCAAATAAGGTCCAATATTTTTGTTCTGAATTCAAGGTTCTTGTATCATTTACTCTCAACTGTAATACATAAGTACCTTCTGCACTGAAGCTTGCACCTGTATTATATTCATCATCGTCATTGAAATTCACAGAACCAGGTCCTTCAACTTTTGACCATTGGATGTCCCAATCAGGATTGATTAATCCATTATCTTCCACAGATCCACTTAGGTTAACAAAGCTATTATCCGTTTGAATGTCATCTCCAGCATCGATGGTATAACCTTGGTCTGAATCTGGGTATGGCCATGGTGGAGAAAGTGTAGAAGGGATATGACGACGCCAAAAATCAAAACGTCCATTCCAATATTCACTTGGATTCGGATTGTGTCCATTGTCCAACCAGTGCATCAGAATTTTTTCATTTTTATAATGATTAAAACCAGCAAAAATTCCAGAAGCTAAACTAATCTCATCTTCATAAGAAATAAATTCTAAAACTTTACCTTCATATCTTTTAGCAAAATTGATTGCATCATAATAACGAGTTGCTAAGCGAGTACCATTATAGTCAAATCCTCTTTCGATAGATTGTTGTAGATAAAATGGCCATCCACTCGCTACGTCATAAGCATTACCAGCATGCTCATGGTGAGAAGGATGTGCAATACTCATCAAAGTAACTCGATCATCTAACCCAGATACCATCGTAGAAAGTGCACCTCCTTGAGAAACACCTGTTACGGCTAGGTTTTCACCATCCCAATCATCACGACTTGTAATATAATCCAAAGAACGCAATCCAGCCAAAACTGCCCAACGAAAGTAGTTTTCATCCCGATTGTCAATAATATCTGGCTCGTAAGCGTTAGGATCTGATTGATTAGCAGGCGCATTATGAATTACAATTTGCATGTGAATTGCACCCGCTCTTTCTGCCACATTATCTTGTGGAGTTAAAGGGTTATCTCCAAAAGCTGGTAATTCAAGAACAGCTGGAAAAGGTCCACTTCCCTTAGGAATGGAAATATATCCGTATACTCTTCGATTATCAATTTGGCGAAGGCTAATCCGATAAGTCTTCGTGAATTCAGTCTCCGCAACTGTTTGTAAACTTGGAGACATAGGTACCGCAGCAAGTTCTGCTTTTAAACCATCCCAGAATTGATCAAAATCAGCAGGTTCAGGTTCGGTCTGAGTAATTTCGTAAGGAGAGAATACTGCTACAACTTTATCTTTTTGATTGAATTGTTCTACCTCACAAAAAACCGCTCCTGGCTCATTTAGGGTAAAAGGAATTGCTACATCACTGTTGCTACTTCCAGCAAATACAGACCCTTCTTGTATAGGATCTGATTTCTCATCATAATAGATTTTGTAGTTGATCTGTCCCGAAGCGATTGGATCTACTAGAAATGTCATGTTTTCTCCTGCCTCATAGTATCCAGTTGCTCGACTGGTTCTCAATTCGGGCTGTGCCAAAAGAGTAAAACTTTGCAAGATTACAATAACAAATAAAACCGCCTTAAGGCAGTTGGTTGAATAGTTCATGTTATTAAGCGTTTTTTTCAATAAATCTAAAATCTCCATGTTCTTAGAACAAAGAGGATCAGTTTAGGGGAAACAGTCAAAGGAAACAAAGGTTGACATTTGGGTTTACTTATCTATTATAAAAATAAATAAGTCTTGAAAA
>JALZUU010000730.1 GCA_023300665.1 Saprospiraceae bacterium
AGGCTGGAGTAGGGTAGTGGTGGCGCGGATATTAGGTGCGGCAACGTTGGCGCTGGCTTTACGGGTTTGTCCAGTAGCATCCGTGATGGTTACTTCATAGAGTCCAGCGCCTAAATTACTACCTTCATCTCCTGTAATTTTACTGTTATTCCATGAATAAGAAAAGGGAGCCGTTCCTCCAATAACTTTGGCTTTGACAGCCGCTGCAGCTTTTCCATCACAGCTTAACGGAGAAGTTACTTCCGCGGAGACCGTCATTCTTGACGCCGGTTCGATTAAGAAAATTCCTTGATCAAGCGTACCTACCCAAAGTGCATCTTCTTGATCTACTCGGATAACACTTACATTTTTACTTGTAAATCCATTCGAGGAATCAAAACGCTCTACGATATTTTTTTCTACATCATATCGTGTAATAATATCTGAAGCAACCCATAATCGTCCTTCACTATCATATTGAATATCTCTTACTTTTCCTTGGTAATAACGACTATCCACATCTCCTGTGATCCAACGATTACGGTCGTCTACCATCCATAGAATTCCTTCTCCAAGGATCCATACATCTGGGCCAAGAGCGGTGAGATCAACAATTTTTTCTTTCTTTTCAATGAGCTTAAAATTGTCCCCTGCTTTTTCTCGAAATAAAACACCGGCGTTGGTGCCAGCCCAGATTCGACCATATTTATCGACGAGTAGCGTATTGATTTTATTTAATTTTAGTTTAGAATTTTCGGTATTGTATTGTCGAACCAGTGTTGCTCTATCACCGCTGATAAGTAATTCAAACAACCCTTTTTCTTCAGTACCAATCCAGAGTGTCTTGTTTTTTTCTTCAAAAAAACTAGTATTGATTGTGGTAGGCTCACTAGGTGTATCTCCTAAAATGTTTTGTATATTTTCTAATGGAAAACTGCGTGATGCGTTACCACCAGCTTGCAATAAAAGATGCCATTGTTCCTTGGGAGTATTTAAAGGGGTCGCGTTATCCGCTGAAAAGAGTTGATAAATCTGACCGTCGCCCGCAACATATTTACTATTGTTAGCACCAATATGGATATTATTAATCGCAATATTGCTTGGAATTGCAGTACCTTTTACAACCCGCATTGGTGTATTTTCTTGACCAGTAGTTAGGGTAGAAAATAAGATAAGAAAACTGAGAAGAGACAGAAAATTGAACTTCATATTGTAAATTTTGAGCGAAGATACTGTTTTTGATAAGTTATGAAGGGCGTAGCTAAACTTTATTATTTTCATAACAATCTATCAGACAATAATCATGATAGTTCCGAAAAAAATCATCATTAGCATATGAAATGTTTAATGTTTTTCTAATAAGCTATTTAGTAAACCTTGTTTTTTATTATCAATATTAGAACGATACAACAGAAATAGATAGTATAATTACCTCATTTTCAGCCTAAAAAAGCCATTAATTCTGACCTAAAGATGGCAACAGTTGGGGCATTTATTGCGTATATTTGCAACATGAAGAATATTCGAAATTTCTGTGTAATTGCACATATTGATCATGGCAAAAGTACCTTGTCGGATCGATTGCTAGAATTTACACAAACGATCTCCGAACGAGATATGCAAGATCAAGCTCTTGATGATATGGATATCGAGCGCGAACGAGGGATTACTATTAAAAGTCACGCCATCCAATTATACTACACTCATACGGATGGGGAAAAATATACTTTCAATCTAATTGATACACCGGGTCACGTAGATTTTTCCTATGAGGTATCTCGATCTATTGCGGCTTGTGAAGGTGCGCTGCTACTAGTAGATGCTTCCCAAGGAATTCAAGCACAGACTATTTCTAATCTTTATCTAGCGATTGAAAACGACTTGGAAATTATTCCTGTCTTGAATAAGGTCGATATGGAAAGTGCCATGATTGAGGAAGTATCAGATCAAGTAATAGATTTGATTGGTTGTGTGAAAGAAGATATTGTTTTGGCTAGCGGAAAAACGGGTATTGGTATTCAAGATATTATGAATGCCGTAGTGGATCGAATTCCTGCTCCTGAAGGAAAAACGGATGTACCATTAGAAGCCATGATTTTTGATTCCGTTTTTAATCAATACCGTGGTGTAATCGCTTATTTCCGAATTTTAAACGGTACGATGAAAAAAGGAGAGCAGGTGCTCTTTATGAATGCAGGGAATGAATATACAGCGGATGAGATTGGTATTTTACAGATTGGTCAGGTACCGAAAAAAGAATTGCACGCTGGAGATGTTGGATATATTATTACCGGTATCAAAGTTTCTAAGGAAGTAAAAGTTGGAGATACTATTACTAATGCACTTGAACCGGCTGCAGAAGCGATCAAAGGTTTTGAGGATGTGAAGCCGATGGTTTTTGCAGGAATCTTCCCAATTGATAATGATGACTTTGAAGACCTTCGAGATAGTCTTGAAAAACTACAACTGAACGATGCTTCTTTGGTTTTTGAACCAGAATCATCTGCGGCCTTAGGTTTTGGTTTTAGATGTGGATTCTTGGGAATGTTACACCTGGAAATTATTCAAGAGCGTTTGTCTCGTGAATTTAACCAAGAAGTAATCACTACGATTCCTAACGTAACTTACTACGCAAAAACAAAGAAAGCAGGAAGCGAAAAATTCTTAGTTAAAACACCTGTCGATCTTCCGGATCCAGCGATTCTAGATTTTGTAGAAGAGCCTTTTATCGAAGCACAGATCATCACAAAGCCTGATTATATCGGCGCGATCATGAAACTCTGTATGGATAAAAGAGGAATTTTAAATAAACAAATTTATCTATCGCCAACTCGAGTAGAACTGACTTTTGAGATGCCATTGGCGGAAATCGTTTTTGATTTTTATGATCGACTAAAATCTATTACTAGAGGATATGCATCTTTTGATTATACGCCACTAAATTTCCGCCAATCAAATTTAGTGAAATTGGATTTGCTACTTAATGGTGATTCGGTTGATGCCTTGTCTGCCCTCGTACATAGAACCAAAGCAGAAACTTTTGGTCGTCGAATCTGTAAGAGACTCAAAGACTTATTACCACGTCAACAATTTAAAATTGCCATCCAAGCTTCTATCGGAGCCAAAGTAGTAGCAAGAGAAACCATCTCCGCATTACGTAAAGATGTAACCGCAAAATGTTATGGTGGTGATATCTCTCGTAAGCGAAAACTACTAGAAAAGCAGAAAAAAGGTAAGAAGAAGATGCGTCAAATTGGTAACGTAGAGGTACCACAAAAAGCATTTATTCAAGTACTAAAATTAGATGATTAGAAAATTAATTTAGTCTAAGAAAATATAAAAAAACGTAGATGAAAGTATCGCTTTTATTTACGTTTTTTATTTTAAATTCAACGATTCAACGATTCAACGATTCAACGATTCAAC
>JALZUU010000731.1 GCA_023300665.1 Saprospiraceae bacterium
GATTCGTAGCCAAAGCTACGATGTCGATAAATTTGTGAAGTGCTGATAATCAATGATTTGTCTGTAGTCATTTTGTATTAATTTTAAACAGCTTCAATAATATTACTGTGAAAAAAATTCAAAATTATGAATAAGATTTCTGAAAAAGCAAACCGAATCATTCAAACACATGTCCTCTATTCAATGGGGGCAGGTGCCATTCCGATTCCATTATTGGATTTAACGGCGGTTACTGCCGTACAGATGGATATGATTCGGCAACTTTGTGATTTACATGACAAAGACTATTCTGACGTAACAGGGAAAGCACTCGTTGCTTCTCTGACAGGTTCTGCCTTTGCACGTTATGGTGCCTCTTTGATCAAGACGATTCCTGGATTAGGTTCTCTATTGGGTGGGATCTCCATGGTTGCTTTATCTGGTGCTTCTACTTATGCGGTAGGACAGGTATGTACGTCGTTTTTAAGCGGAAATGTACAACTAGATAATATTGATATTGATCGTGCAAAAGAGATGTTTGACGAAAAATTCCAAGAAGGGAAAAAAGTCGCACAAGATCTAAAAGACAAGGCCAAAGAGAAAGTCGCTGAAGTAGAAGAAGACATCGAAGAGGCCATCGAAAAAACCGTAGTCGAAAAGAAAGAAGATGATGATGTTTACGCATTGCTCCTCAAACTAGGCGAACTACGCGATAAGAATATTATCTCCGAAGAGGAGTTTCAGAAAAAGAAAATGGAACTTTTGGATAAGTTTTAATTGTAGTTGGGATGTTTAATCGTTTATTTGTTTAATCGTTTAATGCATTAAACAAATAAACCTTTCAACGATTAAACAAAAAAATAAAATACTCTGTATTTTATTGGTGCCAATACAAAATAGTTGTAAATTTGCGCAGCTCGGGGGATTAGCTCAGTTGGCTAGAGCGTCACGCTTAGGGCGTGAAGGTCCTCGGTTCAAGGAGCAAATTAGTTTTATGAGCTAAACTAATTTGAAATAAAAGGGGGATTAGCTCAGTTGGCTAGAGCGCTTGCATGGCATGCAAGAGGTCATCGGTTCGACTCCGATATTCTCCACTAAATTCTTATTCGTTTTGTACGGGTAAGGATTTTTTTATGCACCATTAAATCACAAATCCTGAGAATAACTCCCTTATTCTCCTTAAATATGCGGAGAATAGCCCAGATTGCTCATTTCCAACCAACAAAAAAAGTGACCAACAAACCCTCAGGCTTATTGATCACTTTTATTCAATCATATAAAATATAAAAAATCAAAAAATTAATTTTCATCCTTTTGAATCATCGCAGGAATCGTCTTTAAGATGATTTTCATATCAAACCAAAGAGAGATTTTTTCTGCGTATTCCAAGTCTAAGTTCATTCTTTCAGACTCTGGTAGATTCTTTGCCGATTGCTTATTGATTTGCCACCAACCGGTAATACCAGCAGGAGCTAAAAATCGAGTAGACCATTGATCGTTGGTCAACTGTTCCGCTTCATATAACGGTAGTGGTCGATTTCCAACAATAGACATATCGCCTTTTAGTACGTTGATAAATTGTGGTAATTCATCGATACTAAATTTTCTAATAAACTTCCCAACTTTTGTAATTCGCGGATCATTTTTTAGCTTGACAAAAGAAGGTCCTTTTTCTCCTTCTTCACTGGTCGAATCATATTTGTTTAGGTGCGCCAAATCTTTGATCTTCGTATCGGCATCTTGTCCCATAGATCTGAATTTTAGAAAATCAAAAATCTGAAATCCATATCCTGCACGTTTTGATTTATAAATAATCGGACCTTTCGATTCCAATTTAATCAAAGCAGCTACGATCAATAAAAAAGGACTAGCACAAATCAATACGCATAGTGAAAATACAATGTCAAACGAACGTTTAAACATTGGCATTTTAAAAGTGGTTAGCTCGTTGTTTTGAACTATTTCTGATTTTAAAGCAGACTTATATTGATTCAAAAAGATAATCCGTCTACGCATTCCTGCTGCGTCAATTGGCATAGGGTAGAAGTCATCTATTCCTCGACGAATTCCATCCTTCTTATTAAATTGACTATCTCCAGTATTAAAACAAATAAAAGGAATGTCTCTTAAAAGCGGATTTAACTGAATGTCATTTAAGATATTAAAATTGGTTTCCACCAAATATTCATAATCACATAAAATGGCATACGGTAAATCAGTCTTGTCGTAAACATTACTATACTGCTTTAGCCATTTTTTTCTTTGGCTAGGTCCTAAAACGCTGGTGAATTCGTATTCTACCATGTGCTCCTCAAAGTCTTCCATGACCGTATCAAAAGAAGAAGCGAAGCCAACTAACTGAATTTTCTTTAGTTGAACTGGTGTTTGTATTCCTATCATATTAAAAGTGGTTTTCTAATAACTTTATTGTTAATGAAATTACTAAGAGAATTTACTTACGCTGGGATGGCAGTTAAGATTTTATCAATTCTCTCGTACAATTGACGTGGATCAAATGGTTTGATCATATAGTCTGTACAACCGAGTCGCTTGCATCGCTCGATGATTGCCTGGTCTTCATCACCAGAAACAATAATTACCGGAATGTCACGAAACATACCACTGCTTTTTATGTTGATTAAAAATTCAACACCACTTAGCCGAGGCATCATCAAATCTAGAACGATTAAATCAGGGAAATTTCCAGCACTGAGCCAAATAATTCCATCGAGACCATCTTTTTGGGTTACGACCTCGTAATAGTTCTTTAAAAACATTCCTTCCATCATCCGAAGTCCATTGTGGTCCTCAATGATTAATACTTGTTTACTTTTTTTCAAAATGAGAAAGTATTTAGTTAATGTGTTAAAAATCAACGACTTATAAAGAAGTCATCACTTTATTTTTCAAAAAATTTGTTTAGGAAAATAGGCGTAGGAAAAAAGTGACAGGGCATAAAAGGAAGGGTATAACAATTAATGGCAATTAGTATTCCACTTATTATTAT